>NZ_JBCPGE010000060.1:0-24297 GCF_040914025.1 Ruminococcus sp. RTP21484sp1_RTP21281st1_A8_RTP21281_210402 | reverse complement strand
TTTTCTTTATTTTAACATGAAAAAGGGTAAACGAATATATGTTTTGTGCAACTTTTATTTTTCAAACACGCTCTAGTCTTCATAAAGGAGAAAACATGGAAAAAGATACCACTCAGTTTACAAAATCGGAGCATACTGCCGCCAGACGGCATTCCCTGGGAAACATCCTTGTCTACCTGCTGCTTACCATCTGGGCTCTGGTCGTACTGTTTCCTTTTTACTGGATGCTTCTTACCTCTGTAAAAAGCTACAGTTCCTACAACGCAGAGCACATTCCCACCTTCTTTACACTGACGCCCACCCTGCAGAATTATGCAGATGCCTTTACAGCAGTGCCCCTGGGAAAATATCTGCTGAACACACTGATTTTCACAGTTGCCACCACTGCTATTATGATGGTTGTGATCACACTGTCCGCCTTTGCTTTCGCAAGACTTGAATTCAGAGGGAAAAACCTGGCTTTCACTTTATTCCTTTCCCTGATGATGATTCCAAACGAACTTGTGATCATTACCAATTTTGTGACCATCACCAACCTGGATATGCGGAACACCTTCCTTGGGCTAATCCTGCCATCTGTCACCTCTGTATTTTATATTTATCTTCTGAAAGAGAATTTCGAACAGGTACCGGATGAGCTTTACCGTGCAGCCAAAGTGGACGGAACCTCAGATCTGAAATACCTTTGCAAGGTGATGATTCCCATCTGTAAGCCTACCATGGTCACCATTGCTATCCTAAAGGTAATCGAATGTTGGAATTCCTACATTTGGCCAAGACTGATCACCGATGACCAGAACTACTATCTGGTTTCCAACGGAATCCAGGAGATTCGCGAAAACGGTTTCGGTCGTGAAAATGTCCCTGCTATGATGGCGGCGGTAGTTGTGATTTCCCTGCCCCTGATCATTTTGTTCCTGCTTTTCAGAAACAAGATTATGTCAGGAGTTTCAAGAGGAGGTACAAAAGGATGAGACTATTCAGACAAAAACATCCTGGAGCGTTCCACCAAAAGCCTTTCCTGCTTTTTTCCCTAGCTGCCCTTTCTTCTGTGACTCTGCTTACAGGCTGTCATGGCGCGAAGGACCAAAGTGCCTTTACCATTCCCGGGGAATTTGACACCTCCAGAGATTACGAAATCACTTTCTGGGCCAAAAACGACACAAACAAAACCCAGACCGAAATCTATAAAAAGGCAATATCCGATTTTGAAGCCCTGTACCCCAATATCACTGTAGATCTTCGGCTTTACACGGACTACGGCAAAATCTACAACGATGTAATCACCAACATCGCCACAGGCACCACTCCGAACGTATGTATCACCTACCCGGACCATATTGCCACCTACCTTACGGGAAACGATACCGTTGTCCCTCTGGACGATCTGATGGCAGATTCCAGCTACGGACTTGGCGGTGATAAGCTTGAATTCGCCTCAGTGAAAAAAGATGAGATCATTCCCCGTTTTTTACAGGAGTGTTCTTTTTCCGGTCACTATTATGCACTGCCTTTCATGCGCTCCACAGAAGCCTGCTATGTAAATAAAACCTATGTGGAAAAGCTTGGATACACCCTTCCAGAAACCCTCACATGGGATTTTGTGTGGGAAGTAAGTGAAGCCGCTATGGCGCAAAATGCAGATGGAACCTACAAGGTCAACGATCAGAATGTGCTGATTCCATTTATTGACAAGTCCACAGACAATATGATGATTGAAATGCTAAAGCAGAAAAATGCAGGATATTCCACTGACAGCGGAGAGATCCAGCTTTTTAACGACACCACGGCAAGTCTGCTGGATACCATCGCGGAGCATGTAAAAACCGGTGCTTTTTCCACTTTTAAAATTTCCAGTTATCCGGCTAACTTCCTGAATGCAGGGCAATGTATCTTTGCCATTGATTCCACAGCAGGCTCCACCTGGATGGGTACAAATGCCCCTCTTGTGGACATCAGTTCTGATGCTCTGGTGGATTTTGAAACAGAGGTTATGACCATTCCGCAGTTTGATCCGGATAATCCGCAGATGATTTCACAGGGACCTTCTGTATGTATCTTCAATAAGAAAGACCCTCAGGAAGTGCTGGCCTCCTGGCTCTTTACACAGTATCTGCTCACAAATGACGTACAGACCGCTTATTCTGAAACGGAAGGTTATGTGCCGGTTACCAGCAAAGCCCAGGAATCCGACCAGTATCAGGATTATCTTTCCAGGGAAGGGGAAGACAATTCCACTTACTACGATGTAAAAATAAAAGCTTCCAGGCTGCTCCTTGACAATGTAGAGCACACTTTTGTTACCCCTGTATTTAACGGCTCCGCTTCTTTACGTGATGCTGCAGGACAGCTGATTGAAAGCGTGACCAAATCTGTCCGAAGAAAACAGGAGATTGATGATGCCTATATTGATAAACTTTACAGCGATGTTACCTCCCTGTATCACCTGGATCAGATTTCCTCTGATCAGTCCTCCGGGAAAAAAGAGCTTGGACCTCTTCCCGCAGAATCCAGAATTCTTCTTGGAAGTCTGGCAGTAGTCTGGGGTCTGATTCTTCTTTATCTTTTACTTGAACGATTAAAGAAGAAAAAAGGTTACTGTTCACTCCGTTCACAGTAACGCGCTTCGCGATGCACAGAAATCATGCATTCGCATGATTTCGCGCCGCAATTCTCGGGTTTTCTGTGAACTTTGTTCACAAAAAACGCCTCGCGGAACGTTACCAGTGAACAGTAACGAAAAAAGCGTAATATTTAAGCTTGATTTCCCCATAATTTTGTTTATAATAAAAGTGATTATGTACAATCGTTTTTGACAGATGACTTTACACTCACCTTGTCAGACATCTGAATTTACGTACCCAGAAAGGAGATACTATGAAAAAAAGACTTGTATTACTGATGGCGCTCTCTCTTACATTTGCATTCCCGGCAGCTGTTATGGCTGAGGATACCACTGCTGCAGAGGAAACTGCTGATGACACAGAAGCAGCTGACAGCACTGCAGAAGATGCAGATGTGAAATCCGAAGGTGTTATGACCCATGACGAATACCTTGCAGCAGCTGTTGATGACGAAGTTACCATCGAGACCTATGTACAGGCAAAGCAGTCCTGGTGGGAAGATAAAGCTACCTTCTATACCCAGGACAAAGATGGTGCATACTTCATTTATAATATGCCATGCTCCGAAGAAGACTATGAGAAGCTGGTTCCGGGAACCAAGATCAAAGTAACCGGATATAAGGCAGAATGGTCTGGCGAGATTGAGGTTGCAGATGTTTCCTCTTTCGAGATTGAGGATGGCGAATACATCGCAGAGCCGCTTGATGTAACAGATCTTCTTGGTAAGGACGAGCTGATCGATCATCAGAACGAGCTGGTATCTTTCAAGGGAATGACCGTAGAAGCTGCCGGACAGGATGCTGACGGAAACGATGTAGCTTACCTTTACAATTACGATGGATCCGGTTCTGAGGGAGATGACCTTTACTTCAACGTTTCCCTTAACGGCGAAACCTATACTTTCACAGTAGAGTCTTATCTCTGTGACAAAGACAGCGATGTTTACAAAGCCGTAGAAGCTCTGAACATTGGCGATAAGATCGATATGGAAGGCTTCCTGTACTGGTATGAGGGCGTAAACCCGCACATTACATCTGTTACAGCAGCTGAATAATTTCACATAATTCCAGACAAAAAAACACCCGGGCACAGCTTCCTTTATGAAGCACGTATGCCCGGGATTTTTTATCCGATTTTTGTGTTCCTGTATACATGTACCCAATATATAATTTCCACCACTGCCGTAATTCCCCATGAGAAAATGTACAGCAGATATAAAGACGGAATCGTCTTAAAGTGGGCAAACACCGTATTTACCCATACCATTCGGAAAATACAGGATCCTATAATTACAATAACCGTCGGAATAACACTCTTTCCAAGAGCACGGGAAGCCGCAATGGCACTGTCCATAAATGCAGAAAATCCATAACTAAATCCCATAATCGTAAGTCGTTTCATTCCGGCATCCACAACCGCAGGATCATTGGTAAAAAGACCCAGGAACTGTCTGCCGAAGATAACCAGTGCAATACCACCTATAGTTCCAATTCCAAAGGAATAAGCCAGGCTGACCAGATAACTGTTTCGCACTCTTTTTCTTTTCCCTGCACCGTAATTCTGCCCCATAAAGCTTCCGCAGGCTGTATAAAAAGCAGCCATGGAGTCATACAAAAGAGCATCTGCATTTGCCGCAGCGGAATTACCTGCCACCATTGTAGCATCAAAGGTATTGACGCCTGCCTGGATAAACAGATTTGCCACCTGAAAAATACCGTTTTGCAATCCTGCCGGAAGACCGATCTGGATAAGGTATCCTGCCATTCTCTTGTCAATCCTCAGTTTGGAAAGACGAAGTGCATAATCCCCGCCCACTTTTACCAGCGCCCGAAGGATCAGAAACGCAGATAAATACTGGGAAATAATACTTGCAGTTGCAACACCTGCCACATCCATTTTGCAGACAATTACAAAAAACAGATTCAATACTATATTTACAATACCAGCTGCACCCAGATAATACAAAGGCTTCTTCGTATCTCCAAAAGCACTGCACACCGCATTACCAAAATTATAAAGAGCCATTGCCGGCATTCCCAGAAAATAGATCCTTATATACAGTACTGCACCATCCAGAAGTTCTTCCTTGGTATTCAACAGCTCCAGAATTCCTTTTGAAAAGAGCAGTCCAAAGATCAGTACGATCATCCCCGCAGCCATACTTACCAAAAGAGCCGTATGTATCGTCTTGATCGTACTTTCTTTATCCTTCGCTCCGAAAAATCTTGCCACCAGAACATTGGTACCGCCGCCCATACCGATCAGAAAGCCCGTAAAAAGAGTTACAAGCGTAGTAGTGGATCCCACTGCCCCCAATGATAAAGAGCCCGCAAACTGACCAATAACCGCGATATCAGCCATATTAAACAATACCTGCAAAAAGTTGGTCAGCACCAGAGGGATACTAAAAAGCAGCATTTTCCCCCAGATAGAGCCTGTGGTCAGGTCCTGTCTGTCCTCTTTCATTTCAATTCTTCTCCTTCGTCAAATCCAAAATTTCTTCCGGCACTGCACCTCGAAACTGTTCAGAACTTTCAATGCAGCTCGCACCCCTTCAGATCAAGCCAAACCTATTTTGCACCGGAATTTTGTGCGCAAATAAAGCTCTTGAATAAATCAAGAGCTTTAAGAGGTGCCACCCAGATTTGAACTGGGGATAGAGGTGTTGCAGACCCCGGAAAAAAACCTCGGAACCCTCTAAAACTCTAAGGTTTTCCAAACTGTCCACCTTATATCCACCCTAATTTTCATGTTGCTTTCATGCCATATCAGGTATTTTACTGTGCCAAATCTATGCCACTTAGCACCCCTATGGGCATATTATAAACATTTTAGTATCTTTCGTCTACAATTATTTTACTACAACTACAATATTATATGGAGGTTTATCGTGAATTATCAATTAGAATTAAAACAAATTGTGGATTTTCCACGCTGCCGGATTTACCGGGAATTTATACAAACCCTTATGAAAGACAGAAGCATCCGTACCAACGGAGGTTCCTGTCTTTTTTATTTTCTCATTTTATGTTCTTATGCAAATTACAGTTCCTCTTATCGGAACATCGAACACCTTACTTACAAAGTTGTTCCTGGAGAATGGATCTGTTCTCTTAAAGAACTACAGATTCACTTCCGCCAAAAATTCCAGCACCAGGTCATATCCATACTGGATACCCTGGTAGAGCAAAACCTTCTAACCTACTCACTACACGAAAAAAATAAGATTATCCAATACAAGATCAAAGACTGGCCAAAAGATAATACTGCCCTTTCCTATAATTACCCATGCAAAAAAGACATCGGGTTTTTCTTTTTTCCAATCGCAGATGTTCATAAACTAATCGGACTAGGAAAATGTTCGGAAATGGATGCTCTTTTGGATCTTTGGATTCATGCAGTCTATAATGATCCATCTGTGCAAGGCTCTGATGCCGGTCCGGTAGTATATTTTCGCAATCAGACTGGAAATCCCTTGTTCAGTTATCAGGAACTTGCCAGACGTTGGAAACAGTCGAAATCTTCTGTGTCCCGTCTGCTTAAAAAACTTGAAGATACCGACATGATCACACTGATTTCCTATTCCGGGAAACATGGCAGCATGGTATATCTACGTAATTATCTGTCCGTTATGTTTAATATCAGTGATGTCATGATTGATAAGGAGGAAGTTGCCATGAAAATGCAACTGCCAATACATATACCCGAAGACACCTTGCCTGTTAAAAACAATTCTGAATGCGTTTCAGAATCTATTACTGACGAACAAATCATCGTTTCACAGGAAGGCTCCTGCGTTCCAGAATCACACATCAAAGCCATTGTTCGCAAAGTCGCTGAAATACTGGAAATACAAGGCATTTCTTGTTGTAGATGCCCCAAAACAAAGTATATATTATCTCCTTTATCAGCCTGCAAGGATAGTATATATCTATATTCACTACGTATTATCTGCCCCTGGGGGAAAGCCGCCTATCAGTTTGAGTTAAAACTAAAACCGGAAAATCCCGCCGTCACCAACGTCCCAGGGCATACTCCGCCTCTGCAGCATACCTTACCTGCCTTCACTGAAATCCCAGAAGTTCTGTTGAAAGGAGGGGTTGTATAATGGCAAAGAAAAATCACCACCCTGTTTCTGCTGAAGTAGAAAATAATCCGCTGTACCATGATACCTATAAACTGCTCCGTTGTTACCGGGATTCTACTTATAGCCTTATGGTTGCTGTCCGGCAGGTGGAAATTCAATTCCAACTGGAATACAACACCAGTGTAGACGAATTTCTAGATTCCATCTATGCTGCAGGAGCAGATCTGGGAGACAGCCAGATTGAAGAATGGGCAAAAAGCATTGCCCGCAGTAACAAAATGATAAAGCTGCTTCTCTCTTCTGTGGATCTGCTCCGGAAAAATCATAAACATGGGGAAGAATATTACTGGATATTATATTACGCCTTTCTGTCTCCCCATGAACTGAAAAACACAGAGGAAATCCTGGAAGAGTTGGAAAAGCACGTTCCCAGTATCTCCTACCGGACGTACTACCGAAGGAGGCAGGCTGCTATTAACGCTCTTAGCAGCATACTATGGGGATTTTCTGCAAAAGGGACACTGGAAACTTTAAATAAATTTTTCCCCAAATAAAATCTGCATTTTCGAATAATCAAACTTTATTTCTGAAAAGCATAAGGATACAAATGGTGGTTAACAGCCTTGCTAGCACCATTTGTATCCTTAGTTATTTTATGCCTGGTTTTATGTTGATAAAGTCTCTTTATTAAACTAATTCACACAATAAAATATATACGTTTTGTCATTAACTTAACGTATTAAATTGCATACAGTATTAAGTCACTTAAAATCAAAATCATTTGCCAAAATACAGTAGCCTTTTGTAGAATAATAGCGTATAATTACTTTACAAACACAAAAGGGAGGAGATTTTCTTGAAAAAGGGGATTTATTTGAATGATACAATTCATGGATTGATTCCACTATCAGAATATGAAAAAAGAATCATTTCCAGCATTGGTTTTAACCGTTTACATGATGTTTACCAAAATTCTACTGTATATTTGACTTTTCCAACAAATAGGACTAAACGATTCGAACATTCTATCGGCACAATGAAGCTATGCTCAGACATGTTTTTTTATTCTGTTTTGAATTCTTCTGAGACTACGTTGAACACATTATATGAAATTTTTGAACAAGAGCTGGTTTCAATTATAAGCAAAATTGCAAAAAACTAACAGTTCTGTGAACAAATGTTAGGTGGAATGACACCCTCTAATATTCCACCAATTGAGCTTGACAAATTTAGATATTCTCTAATACCAAATAATGTACCTACCAATTATCAAGTTATCCATTTGATACTGATTCAATCAATTAGAGCAGCAGCCCTTCTACATGATATTGGTCACCCTCCTTTTAGTCATATTGTTGAATACGCGCTAAAAGCAGTATATGAAGAAAATAAAAATCAAAATCCATCCCAAAACGATTCGTTAAATGAGTTTACTAAAGTAATGTCAAAATATTTTGAAGACAACAAAAAATTACACGAACAGATGGGTGATGAGATAAGTGATAGCATCTTGAGAGGTATTATTTGTCCCATTTCAGATGAAGATGAACGATACAATGAAAATCTATTTGAGGTACTAATCTTAGAAGGCGTAAAAAGGATCTTTTCAGAATGTGGTAATTTTAAATATCTTCATAGAATAATAGATAGTAGCCTTGATGGTGATCGGTTAGATTATGTAACCCGTGATTCTATTAATTCAGGTATGAATTCTGGAACCATTGATTATAAAAGAATTATTAATGATATGCAGATCATCATAGATGAAAGTAAAATATATTTTTGTTTTCCACTAAAAGCGGTAAATTCCATAGAAGATTTTATAAAACGCAGATATAATATTTACAAAGATATTATCTACCACCATCGAGTAATCAAAACTGATTATCTTTTAGAGTATACAGTACGGGATCTTGTTAAAAAATATTTAAAAGGAATTCCCACTGATACAACGACCAGCAACAAAATGGTAATCCCTTTTGATATATCTGGATTATGGTTTCCACTAGGAGAAGCTACAAGTACAGAAAAATCAAATGCGTTATCACAATGGAACGATTCTTGGTTAATGACCATATTAAAACAAATTTTCTATACTGATTATTATCGCAATACCAAAATAAAATCGAATGATTCCGAATATATATTATCACAGAGGTTATCAGAATTATTACGCAATACAAAATGCTATTATTCCTTAATTAAGCGAAGTGAAAACTTTAAAATCATCGATGATTCAGTCAAAAAAACATTATCAGATAGTCGAGAAACTATTGAACAATTAGTTACAAAAATCAATGAAATGTCTAATAAAAAGCCAAAAGAAACCCCTCCCGGAGGTGCAACACTTGATATAAAAGCGACATTAGATTTTATAGAACAAATATTAGGAAATGCCCCTGGAATACCGAAAGGTTTTATTTTAGCGTATATTTCAAAGCATTATAAAGCTATACAACTAGACTCTTTTGAAAACTTTATAAAAGAAATTGTTGAGGCAGAAACCGAGAAAATATTTACAAATGTTAAAGTTTATGATAGAATAACAGTATTTAAGAACATTTCCATAGGATTAAATAATCCAATTTATTTTTATGATTATCACGAAAACATATATACATTAAATGATATTAGCGGCATTTCAGATATTTTACGGTTAGATTCAGATTATCTTCCTGTTTTTTATATCTATATATTAATGAAAGATGGGGATAGTATAATAAAAGAAAAAAGAGAACTATTGCTTGAAAGCATCGGTAAAAAAATTGGTAGTAACATTGTTAACAAAATAAATAATATTTTGCAAAATCAAATTATGCAAATGGAGGATTGAGTATGTGCAAAGTAGTAGTGAATGATGCTAATAAAAATGTTGAATTTATTATTTATAACCATCTTTTTTCAAAAGAGAAATATGAATTTACTATTTCTGAATTAGTAGAAGACTTGCATCAATATCATCTTGATTTAACACAGGAATTTGTCCAGTCGGAGGTGAATGATTTCATACAATCTGGTCTGATTGTACAAAATATCAGAAATTATTTTGTATGTAGCAGATAAATTATTGAAAAATCAATATATACCCTAAAAAAAAAAATCAGCAATGCTTAATGTATAAAGTATTGCTGATTTTTATGCATTTTCAAAAGTAAGTAATATTTGAGACCGTTTCCAATTCCCTATGGTAAGCGCAAAATAGTAAACGTAAAATAGCGAGTATCTTCACATTTTTAGGCGGCTGCTTTGCAGCCACCGATATTTAAGCTTTGCAGATCCCTCCAGAAGTTTTTCCGACCAAGGCAGAAGCTCTTCCAGAAAAGAACAATCCTTATCATTCATGTGTTTCGGAATCTCTTCCAAGAGATGCTGTACATAATCAAAATATTTCAGATTATTGGCTTTTGCAGTTTCTACAATACTGTAAATGATTGCGGAAGATTTGGCTCCATGAATCGTATCAATCAATCATCTGCCAATTCTTCTTTTTATGTGCTTAAGAACATAACCGGAAAAACTGGCAGTGCCAGTCCTAATGGAGCCACTGCCAATGCCACTGTGTATACTATGGTTGAGATGGCAAAAACGAATGCTCTAAACACTTATAAATATCTGACCTATCTCTTATCACAACGACCAAATGATAAAATGTCAAATGAACAGCTGGAGCAGCTTGCTCCATGGAGCGATACTGCGAAAGTGAACTATCAAAACTAAAATAGAGTAAAACGCTTGCATCTATCATTTTGGTGCAAGCGTAATTTATGAGTGGCGTAGCAATATTTTGCGCTTACTCCATATGTATTAGGAGAATTCTCGAATAATTAGTTTAATCAAATATGAAACCATGATGCCTGGCGCAGAACCGGTCGGTATCTTTCTGTAATTCTTCCGCAAAGTTCCATATTTTATAACATTAAAAAGGAAAAATCTAACACCCCTCTTTGATTCTAGAATTGGGCTACAATCTAAAACGAAAAAAGCGGAAGAACCCCTGAAACGAGAATCTTCACAAACTTGAACTCCTCATTCTACTCTTCATCAGTTTTCTCTTGATTTGCTTCATCTCCTTTATTCTTGCTTTTCGCCAACCTTTTTTTTACTTCAAGCGCCCCAACAAAAACTACCGTCACCGTAACCATCCCCATTCCTATACCTGAGCCAATATCATTGATGAGATTTTTAGCAGGAGATAACGCCAATTCCAATAAAATACCATATATTATCACAAATACTAGAGTAGTAGAAAAAATCCTTTTAGTTTTACACTCACGAAGTATCTTCTTATACTTTTCCTTCAATTCTTCTTTCATCCTTCGTAATTCTACTTTTCCTTTTTTCCCATCCTCTAAAAATAATGTAAAAGGTACATAAGCCCCTATCAAAACGCTGATTGCTATACTTGAAATTACGAAAAACGATTTCGACTGTTCTTGATATGCAATAATAAATCCCGATATACCAGTTCCCGCATACGCCATAAAAATGTATAGTTTTTTGTCACCTAACTTCAAACTATTTTCTTTAAAGCTTATAGAAAAGAGGACGTCTGCAGCCCAAATTGAAAAAAGTAATAACACTGAACATATCAAAGCATTAAAATTATCTTTTATAAATAATGAAAAACCAATGTATGCATACGATGATAGGAGCATAAGCAAAATATAGACGATTTGCTGTATCGGTTTCTTGATTCTATTTACAAATTCAAAAACCCAGTATTTTTCCCTATAAACACAATATATAAAGCCTGCCGTGAATATCATGCTGATAACATATGATATTATCAAAACTCTCTCCATATATTTCTCCTTTATAAAATCTAATTGATATAACCTATATCTTCATTTCTCAAATAAAACTGGTATTATGCATTGATATTTAATACTGCACAGACTCATCCGATAATATTATATCTGAGTTCTGGTATAAAGCCCTCTCCATAGCAGTGATTTTACCCCCCACCTGATGGCATATTGTTATTAACAGCAATTTCATAATATTGTGTTTAGAACATTGCTTATATTACATTAAGCCAAAACTTTAAACTGTTTTCAATCCTTCTCTTTATCCTCTTTCTTATTTTTCCCATAGCGATTTCTCCTTGGAATTCCTATAAAAAGAATAAGGCCTACAACGATTAAAATCGTCAAATCCATATAACCATCTCCTATATCTCTTTATTCTTCATAATCCTAATAGAAATACATATTGATACTGTGTAGATTAAAATAATACCAAATGTTATCACAGCCGCTAATATACCCAAATTACTAAATATACTTATTGCAAATCCATTTTTACTTAAATTAACTTTTTCCATTCCAAACAACACAAGTAAAAAACCAATAATCGGTATATACATAAACATCCTTCCGTTAATAGATCCGTATTTATAGTATCCTGGCAATTGAAAAACTGTATAAATGCTATACAAGAGTATTCCATATAGAAATGTAAAAATTATCTGCTGCCATGTCACTTTATCGCCTAATATGAATAATACTATTGGATGAACAATACAGGAAAATAGAACTGCAATTCCACCCATAATAATTGTATACAAATATCTCCCTAAAACAAATTCTTTTTTTGTAATAGGCAATATCCCATATAAACGCTCCATTCCATTTTTTTCAGAAATTGAAAATGTGTATCCAGATGCCATAGCAATAAAACATGTAGCAAAGGAAACACTTGTCATCAATGAACGATTTATTATTGCAAACACTACTGGAATTAGTAATGTAAAACAAATAGCTTTTACATATACCTTTACCAAATCAAAATCCAATTTCATAGCCTTTATAATATTTGCCATATCTATTCTCCTTTACTTGTAAAAACAACTATATCGTCTAATGTAGCTTTTTCAATCCTACCCAAGCCGCTTATCTCTTTTATATACTCTTTCTTCAAAAGCGCCTGCACTCCATCTTTCGTTTTTCTTACACCAATTAATTTTTCTCTAATCCCAATAGGTATTTCCTCTCTTACATTTCGAATTACATAAAACTCTTCTAATAATTTCTTTTTTTCTCCACTATATATCAACTCTCCATAATTGATATAGGTAATATAATCAGCTACTTTTTCCAAATCACTTGTGATGTGTGTAGAAAATAGTACACTATGTTTCCCATCTTCTACATACTTCTCAATAATCTCAAGAAGCTCATCTCTTGATACTGGATCTAATCCACTAGTAGGCTCATCTAAAATTAACAGTTTTGAATCATACGAAAACGCACATGCTAACATTAACTTCATCTGCATTCCTTTTGATAACTCTTTTACCTTTTTTGATTTTGCAATTTTAAATTGTTCAATATATGAATAAAATCGTAGATGGTTCCATGTCTTATAAAATCTAGACATTGCTTTTTCTACCATCTTCATATTCCACTCATCCACAAAGTAATTGGAGTCAAAAACAATTCCTAAGTTTTCTTTAGCTATTTGTTCTTCTTTTATGTTGTCATATCCTAAAATTTCTATTTTCCCCTGATTTTTTTTCAACATATTAAGAATAAGCTTTATTGTCGTAGTTTTACCTGAACCATTTGGTCCAATGAGTCCCATAACACTTCCCCGAGGTAGTTCAAACGAAATATTATCAAGCTTAAAATCCACAAACTGCTTTGATAAATTTTTTACTGTTAAATCCATTGTCTTCACGTTTTTTCACCTATATTCCTTTCTAAATATATCAAGATATCTTCGTCACAGCACTAAACAGTAACTCCCTTAATTGTTCTTGGCTTAAATAAGAGGTACTAATAATCATATTACTAAAATCATATTCTTGCCATGAATGTGCGTGTATAGAAATTCCCAGTTTATCCTTATGCTCATATAAAGGCGTTCCCGGAAATGGTACGCATCCAGCAACCGAAACCTCTATTCCAGAATTTCTTAATATTTCCATTAAACTAATCGTTTCTTGAATTGTGCGTTCTGTATCACAGAAATGACCAATTATAAAACTCGCAACTACATGTATATTTTGCTTATTCGCATAACACATTATTTCCTTTGCCCAAGATAAATTAATATTCTTTCCAATCTTTTTAATTATCTCTTGTGAACCACTTTCCACTCCAAAGTGAATAACTTCACACCCTACCTTCTTCAATGCATCTATATCTTTTTCTCTAACAGCATCCACGCGCGACTCAATTCTAAATGCATACTTTTCGTTATACTTAGAGAGTAATAAGCAAAAATATTCTAATCTTTCCTTATTAGCCGTAAATGTATCATCTAAAATTAAAAACTTTCTGGAATTCAGCTTTTCACTCAGAAAATAAATTTCACAGATAATATTCTCTGCGGAACGCATTCGATATTTATTTCCAGACAACGCTCTAGATGCACAATAAACACAATTTCCAGGACATCCCCTGCTTGTAATCAGTGTAAATGCTGTTGAATACTTCTCTGGGTCAATAATTCCAATTG
This sequence comes from Ruminococcus sp. RTP21484sp1_RTP21281st1_A8_RTP21281_210402, assembly GCF_040914025.1. NCBI lineage: Bacteria > Bacillati > Bacillota > Clostridia > Eubacteriales > Oscillospiraceae > Ruminococcus > Ruminococcus sp. RTP21484sp1_RTP21281st1_A8_RTP21281_210402. The sequence goes on along the minus strand of NZ_JBCPGE010000060.1, from coordinate 10,125 downwards.
CTTGTAACGGTAATGCATCAAGATTTTCTATATATTCTATTTTTTCTGATATGTATATATCATTTTTAATCCTATAACTAATTCCTTTTACTCTACTGATTGGATATTGTACAGGATATTTTAAGCTTTCAAGGAGTTTTAAAAATGTAAACTCACCCTCCCCCTTAATAACAAAATCTGCTCCTATATCATCAAGCATTTCTCTTTCATTAAATGATGGATGTGGTCCTCCAACCACTGTAATTCCCTCATACCCTATCTTTTTGTTTAGCTCAACCATCCTTCTTAAAAACGGAACAGTTCTTGTATATACAGAATATCCAATCACATCTGGATTAAATTCTTCTAATATTTTCTTATATTGCTCTTTCTTTATTGGATCAGCAAAAAAATCTAATATTTTCACATCATATCCATGCATTATCAGTACACCCGCAATTGATAGCAGACCTAAATTGGGTGATGATACTACATTATGAATCTTAGCCCTACTATGCTTATCCAATGTACAATTAATCAATAAGACTTTTTCAACCTTCATTCTAACTCCTAATACATTTTGCAACTGACCGGATCACAAGCCAGTATCGAACCATTAATAAAATATGCCCTTGCCCTACAACCGCCTTTACATACATTTACATTTTTACAAGTATTACACTTTTCTATATCTGCTATTGTATGACTTCTATATTCCATTAATATTTTACTATTTTCCCAGATATTTTCTATTCCATCCGTTATAGTTCCAAGTTGTATATTTCCCAATAATGGGCATAAAATAATCTTACCAAAAGAATCTATGTATAAACTATAAATTCCAAACCCACAATAACCTATAAAACGATTGGAAAATGACAAAGAATATTTGATTTTATCTGACCAAATATTCTTATTATCCTCAAAACATTCTTTTAGCTTTTCTACTGTTTCTTCGCTAACATCTACAAATCTATCTCCTTGATAAGTCTGATGATAGTTAATATATGGACTAATTACAATTTTCACATTAGGAAACTGCCTTGCTTCTCGTATAAAGAGATTAATTTCGTTTACATTGTAATCTGTTACTGTAAATGATAAAATCACTCTTATTTCAAATCGGCTCAAAATAGGAAGTGTTCTTAAAATATGTTTATAATTACCAGGAGCATTGCGAAATGTATCATGCGTTTCTTCAGTTCCACCATCTAAACTAATCTGAATCTCTGAAATTCCCACTGTTTTCAAATTCTCCACTGTTTTTTTATTCAAGCAAGAACCATTCGTATATAAACGCATTGATATCCCATTTTTATTAATATATTTAACTATATCCCAAAAATGGGGATGCAGCATTGCTTCTCCACCAGTTAATTTTATTAAACCTACTCCTAAATCTTTACAGGAATCAACAATCTGAAACCACTTTTCTAATCCTAGCTCCTTTTTCTCAATCTCCTTTGGTATATAACAGTGATGACATCTTAAATTGCATTGTTTTGTCAATTCAAAAAACACTTCATCCAAAGTCCATTTAGCTGACAAATCAATTTTTCTAGCAGAGTTCTTAACTAAAATTCCTTTATCAATAAAATTCTCGTAAATTTTTATAATGCTCACTTCCCTGCCCGGGAGTATTGCTAGAATCTCCTCTAAATCTCTACCGCCATTAAACTCCTGCAAGACTATAGATTCAATTTGACTTAGCACCCAATTGCCATTATTTAAACCACTTATCACTATCTTATTATCTATTCTCTTCTTTATAGATAATTGTTCTGCAAAGCCATATATATTTTCCATTTTTCAGATCACTCTCCGCTTCGTTTCTGTGTGGCTTTATCACTGCAGCATTAAATCAAACACTCTGTTCCTATAATTGTCACAATTTCTCTCCTGTCCATATAAGTCGCCTGTTTCATTAAATGCGATTGCTCTACATCCTCCGCCACAATAATATTTAATCTCACAGTTCTTACACTTAGATAACATTTCGACATCTATTTCTCCATATTTTTGTTTACTTTTTTCCATAATCTCAGTAATATTATCTGTTCTTATATTACCCAGTTCAAATTCTTCAATGTGTAAGGAAGGACACAAATATACGTTACCATTACTATCAATACTAATCTGGTTGCAATTAACACCGCATGATGTTTTTCTTCCTTTTGAGTATACTTGATTACATAAATCATTCGAAACATCTATATTAAATATAAATTCCTTATTTTGTTTATAATAGTTAATATAGATATTTCGCAAAAAATCATATCCTCTATCCACCCATTTATAAAACTGCTCCATATTTAATTTATTTTCAAAAGTTTTAGCTCGACCATAGGGAACAAATCTATTGATATGTAATTGTCTAACATTCATATTTAGACAAAATTTTATCATTTCAACGATATCCGGCATATAATCTGGAGTTGGTGTCATTGCAACTATCACTTTTTTGTTATTAATGTGTGTTAGAGTTTTTACCGTATTTACAGCGCGCACAAAACTTCCCTTTCCTCTATTTTTATCATGATGTATTTCTTCATAAGAGTCTAAAGAAATTTGAATTGCATCTACTATCTCCATAATTTCTCTATATAATTCTGCATTTCCAATAGTTCCATTTGTTAAAATTTGAACTTTTCCATACTTTTTACAAGTTTTTAAAATTTCAACTATATCTTTCCTCATCAAAGGATCTCCACCGGTAATGACTATTTTATTATAATTTTTCGGTTTTAATTCTATAAGAAGATTCTCTATTTCTTCTATCGTTAATTCGTTAGCTTCTCCTTCTCCAGAATCCGCATAGCAATAGCTACATCTCAAATTACATCTATTAGTCACTTTAATCCAAATCCCATTAGACGTCTGGTGACAAATGGTTTCCTCTGTTTCTATTCTAGAATAATCACCATCTTTAACAAAAAAACCTTTTTCGATCATATCATCCAAAAACTGTTGAACCTCCTCTCCAAACACTTCTTCAGGAAGTTCATATAAATCCGATAATTTTAGAAGTAACTCTTCCACTGATATTTCGCCATACTTATTTAAAAATTTAGAAATGGTGAGACCAGAACTGTTGACTTTCCTGTAATCCGCTCTTTCTACATCGATTAATAGCCCTTTGGTTTCATAGTCTTTTATAATAACGTTTTTATTTAATGAAATTTTCATTCCTCTCACTCCTCTATTCTAATTTCATGCTTTTTAACAATTGATTTTATTGGACACCAAACTTTTAATCCGCTTTTTGTATCTGTTTCTACCAATATTCCATTTTCACCTTCAATACATATCTCACCTTTATCCACTCCACAGAAAGTTAAATTTCCCTTTAATTCTACAACAATTCGTTCCATAATTTCCTCCTCTAAATCACCATTGATTGAATTTCATAATAATAATTTTGCAACTCAGCTCTTGTAATATTAGGTGTACTAAATACAGCCTGAACTAAATCGAATGAAGACCAATTTTTGATTTCCAAATTAATTCCTAAATCCTTCATATGATTATATAGATATGTGCCTGGGAAAGGGGTATTGATGCTTATACCTACAGTTGCTTTATACTTTTTACGAAATTTCAGTGCCATATCTATTGTTTCTTTTATTGTCTCATGTGTATCGCAATGATGCCCTATGATAAAAGAACACATTACTTGAAGCCCTTTTTGCGACATATATGCAAGTAATTCTTCAGACCTTTCTAAACTTATATGTTTATTAATTTTGTTAATAACATCTTGAGATCCGCTTTCTATACCTATATGTACGGATGTACACCCTACTTCCTGCATTTTATCAATCATTTCCTTTGATAAAATATCTGTCCTCGAATCACAACGCCATATTATATTCATATTGGCTTGCTTTAGATAATCACAAAACTGATACAATCGCTTCTTATTTGCTGTAAAAGTATCATCCAAAAAAGCAAAGTATTTCTCTCCTTTTATACTATATTTATAATGTATTTCACTGAATACATTTTGAGCGCTTCGATTTCTATAACGTGTTCCCGATAGAGCAGCTGAAGCACAATAGATACACTTTCCTGGACATCCTCTACTTGTAATAATCAATTGCTTGATATCATAGCTTCGCATTTCAATTTCATCGAGTTCTGCCCACGGTAAATTATCCAGATTTTCAATATATCCTCGATCTGCATTATGTATAATCTCCTGTCCTACACGATATGAAATTCCTTTCACTTCTGACAAATCAATCGTATGATAATTAAGGCACTCCAATAGTTGTACAAAAGTCATTTCTCCTTCTCCACGGCACACATAATCAACTGTATTATGATGCAAAGCTTCTTCCGGCAAAAAAGTCACATGTGCTCCACCTAAAACAATAATTATTTTTGGCAACACCGATTTAATTATCTTTGTTAAATGGATAACCGCATTAATATTTTCTGTATATGCACTTATTCCTATCATATCCGGATGTGCATTTTTTATTTTATCTATAAATTCCTGTTTCCTTATATGATTTGTAAATAAATCAAGTATTTCTACCATATAACCGTGCATTTTAAGATATCCTCCAATGGAAATTAGACCTAGAGGAGGCATTGTCATCTTCTCTGAATATCCCACCTGCTTATTCTTATTACTGTTTGGCATAATAAGCATAATCTTTTTTATAATAAGTCATCCCCCCAAAACATATCTTCGTTAGTTATAATACCAATTTTAATAAATTCCTCTAACCTGTCTTCAACCTGATTAGCACTCATTGTATCCTTCATATGACGGATAATATCATCCACGGTATCATCGTCATTGATTATTTTCCAGATATCAGAATCTTTTTTATTTAAAATCACCCTACTGCCATCATTTTTTATGATACTGGTATATTTTTCATTTTCTTTCCAAACATAAGTTGTTTTATGTAATATGTCTTCTCGTTTAATCATATTTTAATGAATGTATAATTCTAAAAAAGCGTTTCTCTTTTCTGAGAAACGCTTTCTCACCATTACGTTGGTCCTGGTAATGGACCAATCATTGCAATCGCTATGCCTGCTCCGAAGCCCCAATCACAGTTTACTCCACAGCCTAAATCAACACGTTTTTTCTGCTCTACGCCTTCGCTTTTTGGTGTTTCATATACACTCATTTTGTCACCTCCTTCACATTTTGTCTTTCCAATACTTTTTTATGTATTAGTACATTCTTTATACCATGTCATAGCATTTACAACCATATTTATTGTTTTTTTTGCACTTTTTTTTATCTCTTTGGACATAGGCAACACATGGCTGATTAATTTCAATTATTATAAAATAATCTGTATGAATTATTTTGATGAAATATATTTTCATAGTCATTCATTGCAACATAATTGTGTCACTACATTGGCACACTTCTGCGATTGAAGGGTAATTTTACCCATGTTACAATTGATATTGCTTATAGTATTCCTATTTTTTCTGGCACCTTAATCGGTGCTTTTTTTGTACCCGTAAACCTTTCGCTGACAGTAGCCAATACTTACACAGTACGTACAGCGTACTTCCCCTAAAATAAAAACGTATTCTGTGCGTACAGTGTAGGTAAAACTTCCTATTATATAATGAAGGGAGATTACCATGAAAACAAGAAATGAAATCTATCAAGGGGAAGGTGCCCAACTGCTCCGGTTCATTACAACTTACCATTCGCTGCAATATGAACAGATCTTACGGCTCTTTTCCAAAAACAGAGAGTCTATCAAGTCTCTGATCACCAGTCTGGTAAAACAAAAACGCATTATCTATGATAAGGAGAACGGGCTTCTCTGCGACAGCCAGGAATCTGCAAACAATCCTGATTATGGAATGATTGCATCTTTTTGGGTGCTTTTGGACTTCAAAAACGCCATTGTGTACCATACTGACGGTGAATTTCCTGTGAAATTGAACTTTTTCTCTAAAGATGAATGGTATGAAGTCCTCTATGTCCCCCAGGAGCAGGAATATCTTATCAATCATGTCATGGAAAGCCAGACAAAAAGCGATGCGAAACGGCTGGTTGTATTAGAATCGGAAGAACAGGCTTCAAAAATCCATATCACAGGTGTGATTGCCTTTTGCCTTGTAGACTCCTCTACCGGATCTGTCAGCTATTATGCAAAGAAATGAGGTATGTATGAACACCAAAACTGTTTTTGACCGTTTACAGAGCATTGATGATGAAGTCCAAAAACTTCACAACACTATTTTTGCATTGAAAACAACAGATATTCAAGCGTATGCCGACAAATACGAAGAGCTGAGTATCAGTGCTGCCTTGCGTTCTGAAAGGATTGCCTGCCAGCTCAGAAATCTGGTATATACCACAACTGATACTGGAAAGAAAGACTATCTGAAACAGGCTGCGGCTGTGCAGGGAATCAAAATCTCTTTTTCAAATAGTGTTCTTTCCATTACCATGCCAGGACTACTGCCCAAACGTAAATTGCGAACCAACACCGCTTTTCTACATGAGCCATTAAACCTTGCCTTGCAGACTTATGTGACAGAACATTCTATTCCGTTATATAAAAGATGTGTGGTCTGTTTCAGTCAAATTTATGACCAGAGCCTTTCTTTACAACGGATACGTGATTACGATAATTTGGAGTTCAAACAGATTTTAGATACCATCGCTTCCTATGTTCTGGTTGATGATACGGGACTCTTTTGCGACTCCTATCACACTACGGAACTGGGGAATTACGATCACACCGTTATCTTTGTAATGGAACCGGAAACCTTCCCTGACTGGCTGAAAAATAGAAAATCGTCTATCAAAACCATATCGGAAATTTCCTGATATTTTTCTTTCTTTTTCCGATATAGGTAATTTTTCTGCAAAGAAGCCATATTCTTTGCATTTTTTATGCTTAATACCGCCCTTACTTTACCCAAGTATAGGCTGTCATAGGTAAAAATCGAACTGAGGTGATGCTTATTTGATAAAAACCGATTCTATAAAATATCAGCTTTTGGAAATGGTTGGACTATGTGGGGAATTCCCTTCCGGACAGCTTAACAGATTGATTGAGAGTGATTCCTATGCAGAGAAGGTGGTTACAGATTTAAAGCAGAGTAAGCTTATAAGAACACACTATAAAGATGGCCTACGAGGTTATCGCCTTACCAAACGGGCAAAAGAACTGCTGCTTTCGCAAAATTCCTGTCGTTTTCAAAACTATTTAACCGGAAATGCAGAAACCAACCTCATACGTAGCGAATTACCAAGACGGCTGCGGCTTCATCAAAAAGCAGAAACCTATTTGACGCTTTCTCATACCGGAATCCCATTCTTTCCAGATGAAAAGCCCCTGCTTTTTTCTGAATCCGGCGAAGCGGCTACGTTTCCTGTGCGAAGCCTTCCTCTGTTTTACTCTTCCAGGGAAATAAAAAATCTTGGAGCAGCCACTACAAAAATCAAAAATTCCCGTTGTATGGGAATCCTGATGGCTCCTCACTGTGTCTATGCTGTTTATAATACCGGAAATACACTTCTAAAATGGGAATACAAAACGGAAGTCCGACTCAATGCTTTTTTGCAGCACTATCTTCAAGGACTTCCTTACCATGGCCCGCCTACCGTTTATGCCATCATGACCGGCAGTGATATGGATATGGCTTTCCGTCTCCTTACCAGTACCGGGGGATACAAAAAAACACTGTTCATGCTGGATACTGCGTATGAACACTTCTATTTCCTGCCCAATAACAGCTACGGAGAATACCTGCTCCGTTTATTGGTACAACCCCAGCGTATGATGCAGCTTAATCAGTTACTACTGTCCGACTGTTTTCCCCAGCGTGAGGATCTGCCAATTGAACATGATGGAATAGACAGCCAGGAAAACCCTATTTTGCTTGCGTATGATTTTGACATGCAGCGTATCAACCGCTTCAATACTGGATTAAATGTATATGGGCTATCCGGGAACCTGATTTGCTTTGACTTTCAGCTTCCCTGCCTGAAAAAATACCTAACTGCAGATATACACTTCTCCAGCATTGATTTTCAAAAGTTTAAAAGGAGGTTTTTCAATGAACCGTAAATGGTGGAAGTTCCTGTTTTTGCTTCCCATAAGCGTCTGCACTCTGTATGCCGGAGGATACGCAGCACAATTTATTAAAAACTATCAGGAATGGACTTCTGCCGGAAACTTTGCCGGCAACGGAACCTATCCGCAAGCAGCTTCTTTACACCCATTGGTATGCTTTCATACTGCCCTTACCGATTTCCCATACAATTTGTATGGGATTTTTCTTTGCCTGGTTCTCTTTGGGCTTCTTACTTTTTTACTTATGCGTATGGGATATGACAGAAACGGGGAGATTAGTGACCATGACCGGAACTTAAATTACTCTACAAAAGGAACCTACGGTACATCCGGATTCATGACTCCAGATGAAATGATGAAAGTTTTGGAACTGACCGGAGATGTAAAGAAAAATAAAGGAACCATTTTAGGAAAATTGAATGGCAAAGCCGTATGTCTTCCATATCAAACACGAATGAATAAAAATATCGCCGTGTATGGTGCCAGCGGTTCCATGAAATCCAGGGCATTTGCTAGGAATATGATTTTCCAGTGTGTCGCCAGAGGACAAGAAGGCAACAACGCTTCCGGGGAAAGTTTAATCATTACCGACCCCAAAAGCGAACTCTATGAAAGCATGTCTGCTTACCTGGAAAGCGAAGGCTATGTAGTAAAAGCATTTAATCTGGTCAATCCGGAAAACTCCGATAGTTGGAATTGTCTGGGTGAAATCAATGGACAGGAAACGATGGCTCAAGTATTTGCAGATGTCATTATCCAGAATACAGGTTCCGGAAAAGGAGATCATTTCTGGGATAATGCGGAGATGAACCTGCTAAAAGCCCTGGTTCTCTATGTAGATCAGGGCTTTCCGCCGGAAGCCAGAAATATTGGACAGGTTTATAAGCTGCTGACCATGAGTTCCGAAAAGGAGCTGAACAGTCTTTTTGATCTGCTCCCAGTGTCCCATCCAGCAAAAGTTCCTTACTGCATCTACAAACAAGCCAGTGATACCGTGCGAAGCGGAGTTATTATCGGATTGGGTGCCAGACTTCAGGTATTTCAGAATAAACTCATTCGGCAGATTACCTCTTATGATGAGATTGATCTGACACTTCCAGGGAAACAGAAATGTGCTTACTTTTGCATTACCTCAGACCAGGACAGCACCTTCGATTTTTTATCTTCCCTGTTTATGACCTTCATCTTCATCAAACTGGTCCGTTATGCAGATAAGTATGGAGAAGAAGGAAAACTTCCTGTTGCTGTACATATACTGGCTGACGAGCTTGCTAACACCGGAGCTATCCTGGAATTGAATAAGAAGATTAGTGTAATCCGAAGCCGGAATCTCAGCATTTCCTGCATCTTTCAGAATTTACCCCAGATGCAGAACCGCTATCCTTATAACCAATGGCAGGAAATTATCGGCAACTGTGACACCCAGCTCTTTTTGGGCTGCACAGATGAAGTTACTGCTACCTTTATCAGTAACCGCAGCGGCGATGTAACCGTAGGGGTAAGCAGCGAAGCTAAGCAGCTCAATAGCTGGCGGGTATCTGACTATACACCGGAATACCGGCAGACAAAATCTATCGGCAAACGGAAACTCTTAACCCCAGATGAAATCTTGCGGCTCCCGCTTGATACTGCTTTGGTTATCCTACGTGGACAAAAAGTCCTAAAAGTAGAAAAGTACGATTATACCCTGCATCCAGATGCCCAAAAGCTGACACCAAGAAAAGCATCGGAACACATACCTGAATGGCGCAAAAATGGTTCCTCGGAAGAAACAGATTATCGACCACAGTCCTCATCCGGATCATCCAAAAGGAAACGCCGTCCATCTTCTGCATCAATAGCAAAACAGAAACCACATTTTACATCCGAACCCGTTTATCAGGAACCTACTCCCGATGATTTTATGGAGGATTTCCTTCAGGAAAATTTTATAGAAGATTCCCCCGACTCTGGCATGGTTCCTTTAGATAAAGATTCCATCATGTCATAACACATAGGTAATTGCGAAACAAGTTCGCAATCCTGACTAAAAAGCGGTAAGAATCCTGCAACGCAGGATTCTTAAGATGAA
>NZ_JBCPGE010000005.1:106639-132437 GCF_040914025.1 Ruminococcus sp. RTP21484sp1_RTP21281st1_A8_RTP21281_210402 | reverse complement strand
TGCTCTTTGTAGCCTTTAAGCATACGGTTAATGTGACGTACAGTACAACCGAGAGTAAGGGCAGCTCTCTGCTTGTTAGGGGCTGGATGATCTGCCAATGATTTGATCACCTCATACTTCTTTTGTTCATCCATTGATAATTCTACCTTTCTGATAATCGTTACCTCCATCTGTTGATGGAAGCATTATACTACATTGGGACATTTTCCTTTGTGGTATATTAGGACATTATCATAAATGGTTCATACAACACACTAAATAGCAAAAAAGTGGATTGACAAAGCCAAAAAAATGATATATTATATACCATATTTTTGAATAAGAATTTGTTTTGACAAAGGCGTCAAAGAGAAATGGATAGGTTAAGTGCCCCCTAATCCTCCTCTTTGACGCCTTTTTTACATATTAGAACACATTAAAAGCAATTGGAGGAGGAAATCGAAAGATGGCAGTAAAATACGTTTTTGTCACTGGCGGTGTTGTGTCAGGACTGGGAAAGGGAATCACAGCAGCTTCACTTGGGCGACTTTTAAAGGCAAGAGGTTTTCAGGTCACAATGCAGAAATTTGACCCTTACATCAACATTGATCCCGGAACCATGAACCCTATTCAGCATGGAGAAGTCTTCGTAACAGACGATGGAACTGAGACCGACCTGGATCTTGGTCATTATGAACGATTCATTGATGAAAGCCTGGATAAAAATTCCAATGTAACTACCGGAAAAATTTATTGGTCCGTTTTACAAAAAGAACGTCATGGAGACTTTGGAGGAGGAACCGTACAGGTAATCCCTCATATTACAAATGAAATCAAAAGCCGCTTCTATCGCGCAAAATCCCCGGATGAAAACAGGATTGCCATTATCGAAGTCGGCGGAACGGTAGGAGATATTGAAAGCCAGCCATTTCTGGAATCCATCAGACAGTTTCAGCATGATGTGGGACATGAAAATGCAATCCTTATTCATGTAACCTTGATTCCATACCTGAAAGCTTCAGGAGAAATGAAAACAAAACCAACCCAGGCCAGTGTCAAGGAGCTTCAGGCAATGGGAATCCAGCCGGATGTTCTGGTATGCAGAAGTGAATATCCGCTGACCGACGATCTGAGAGCCAAAATTGCCCTGTTCTGTAACGTGCCGGTAAGCCATGTACTTCAGAATCTGGATGTAGAGTATCTGTATGAAGCCCCACTTGCGATGGAACGTGAAAAACTGGCAGATGTGGTCATGCAGTCATTGGGACTTGAAAAAAGAAAACCAGACCTTACGGACTGGGAGGCTATGGTAGAAAATCTCCGCCATCCGGATAAAACTGTAAACATTGCTATGGTAGGAAAATATACCCAGCTTCATGATGCATACCTCAGTGTGGTGGAAGCTCTGAAACATGGCGGAATCGCATGCAAGGCGAAAGTAGAGATTACCTGGATTGATTCCGAAGAGTTAAACGAGAAGAACCTGGATCAGAGGCTTTACCAGGTAGATGGAATCCTGGTTCCAGGTGGTTTCGGCGGAAGAGGAACAGAAGGAATGATCCTGGCTGCCCAGTATGCCCGCGTGCATAAGATCCCATACCTTGGAATCTGTCTTGGAATGCAGATGGCAATCGTAGAATTTGCCCGTCATGTACTTGGTTATGAAGATGCAAACAGCATTGAACTTGCACCAGAAACCACCAATCCGGTAATCGCCCTTATGCCAGACCAGGAAGATGTGGAAGATCTTGGAGGAACCCTGCGCCTTGGAAGTTATCCATGTGTGCTTGCAGATGGTTCTTTATCTCTGGAACTTTTCGGACAGAAAGAAATTCAGGAACGTCACAGACATCGTTATGAAGTTAACAATGCATATCGCAAAGAACTGGCAGAAAAAGGCATGACCATAGCAGGAACTTCTCCTGATGGTCACATTGTGGAAATGATCGAGATTCCGGCAAACCCATTCTTTGTAGGAACCCAGGGACATCCGGAGTTCAAATCAAGACCGAACCATGCTCACCCGCTGTTCCGTGGATTTATCCAGGCAGCTGTAGATAAAGTAAACAAAGAGGAAACTCTTAATCAACAATAGAAAGGATGAGGAAAATGAAAGAAGTGATAAAGGAAAGGCAGGGACTTTACCGTCAGGAATTTGAACATGATAACTGCGGTATCGGTGCAGTTGTCAATATCAAAGGCAAAAAATCCCATGATACAGTTGCCAACGCATTGCGGATTGTAGAGAATCTGGATCATCGTGCCGGAAAAGATGCAGAAGGCAAAACAGGTGATGGCGTTGGTATCCTCCTTCAGATTTCCCATAAATTTTTTAAGAAAGCATGTAAAAAAGAGGGAATCGAAATCGGCCAGGAAAGAGAATATGGTATTGGCCAGTTCTTTTTCCCACAGCATGAGATCAAACGTGCCCAGGCAAAAAAAATGTTTGAGATCATTGTGGAAAAAGAGGGACTGGAGTTCCTTGGCTGGAGAGAAGTTCCGGTAGTTCCGGAGGTTCTTGGACATAAGGCAAGAGAGTGCATGCCATGCATTATGCAGGCATTTATCAAAAAGCCGGATGATCTGGAAAAAGGCATCGCATTTGACCGTAAACTGTATATTGCCCGCCGTGAGTTTGAACAGAGTAATGATAACACTTACGTATGTTCTATGAGTAGCCGTACGATTGTTTATAAAGGTATGTTCCTGGTTGGACAGCTTCGTACATTTTTCTCTGATCTTCAAAGCCCTGATTATGAATCTGCGATTGCATTGGTACATTCCCGTTTCAGTACCAACACAAATCCAAGCTGGGAGAGAGCACATCCAAACCGTCTGATCGTGCACAATGGTGAGATCAACACCATCCGGGGAAACGCAGATAAGATGCTGGCAAGAGAGGAAAATATGGAGTCCCCATACTTAGAAGGGGAAATGCAGAAAATCCTTCCGGTAGTCAACCGAAATGGTTCCGATTCTGCAATGCTCGATAATACGCTGGAATTCCTTACCATGAGTGGCATGGATCTTCCTCTTGCAGTGATGATCACTATTCCGGAGCCATGGGCAAATAACGATACCATTTCCCAGGAAAAACGTGACTTCTATCAGTATTATGCCACTATGATGGAGCCATGGGATGGACCTGCATCTATTCTTTTCTCAGATGGAGATGTGATGGGTGCAGTGCTTGACCGTAACGGTCTTCGTCCGTCCAGATATTACGTGACATCCGATGGCTGCATGATCCTTTCTTCTGAGGTTGGAGTATTGCCGGTACCGGAAGAGAAGATCATATTAAAAGAGCGTCTTCATCCTGGAAAAATGCTTCTGGTAGATACGGTTCAGGGCAAGATCATCGATGATAACGAATTAAAAGAGATGTATGCAAAGAAACAGCCATACGGCGAATGGCTGGACAGCAATCTGGTACATTTAAAAGATATTAAGATTCCAAACGAAAGAATGGAAGAATATACAGAGGAACAGCGTTCCCGTCTTCAGAAGGCTTTCGGATACACTTATGAGCAGTATCGTACTTCTATCCGAAACATGGCGTTAAACGGTGCTGAGAGCATTGGCGCAATGGGTGTGGATACACCGTTGGCAGTATTTTCCAAACAGAACAGACCGCTTTTTGACTACTTCAAACAGCTTTTTGCACAGGTAACCAATCCGCCGATTGATGCGATCCGTGAGGAGATTGTCACCAGCACAAGCGTTTATGTTGGAAAAGACGGAAACCTTCTGGAGCAGATTCCGGAGAACTGCAAGGTATTAAAGATTAACAATCCGATCCTTACCAATACAGATATGCTGAAAATTAAGGAAATGCATCACGAAGGCTTTAAGGTGGCTGTTGTCTCCACTCTTTATTACAAGAGCACAAAGCTTGAGCGTGCTATTGACCGTCTGTTTGTAGAAGTTGATAAAGCATACAGGGATGGTGCCAACATTCTGGTGCTTTCCGACAGAGGCGTGGATGAAAACCATATGCCGATTCCGTCTCTGCTGGCTGTTTCTGCAGTACATCAGCACCTTGTAAAGACGAAAAAGAGTACTTCTCTTGCTATTATCCTGGAATCCGGCGAGCCGAGAGAGGTTCATCATTTTGCTACTCTTCTGGGCTATGGCGCAAGTGCAGTCAACCCATATCTGGCATTGGAGACAATCCATGAGCTGATCGATACCCATATGCTGGACAAGGACTATTATGCAGCTGTAGACGATTATAATCATGCAGTTATCAGCGGTATTGTTAAGATCGCTTCCAAGATGGGTATTTCTACAATCCAGTCTTATCAGGGATCTCAGATTTTCGAGGCAATTGGTGTATCTCAGGATGTTATCGATAAATATTTCACAGGTACTGTAAGCCGTGTTGGAGGCATTACACTGGAAGATATTGAGGAGAATGTAGAAAAGCTTCATTCAGAAGCATTTGACCCGTTAGGACTTACCACAGACCTTACTCTGGATAGTGTGGGTGCCCACAAAATGAGAAGCCAGGGAGAAGAGCACCGTTACAATCCGGCAACCATTCATCTCCTTCAGCAGTCTACAAGAACAGGCAGCTATGAGATGTTCAAACAGTATACAGATCTTGTGGATAAGGAAAATCACGGCAATCTTCGTGCGCTTATGGACTTTAAGTATGCAGAAAATCCTATCCCTCTTGAAGAGGTGGAGAGTGTTGATGAAATCGTAAAGCATTTTAAGACTGGTGCCATGTCCTATGGTTCCATTTCTCAGGAAGCACATGAGACACTTGCTATTGCAATGAACCATCTTCATGGAAAATCAAATACCGGTGAGGGCGGTGAAAGCAATGAAAGACTGGATTCAGCAGGAACAAAAGATGACAGATGTTCTGCGATCAAACAGGTAGCCAGTGGTCGTTTCGGTGTTACCAGCCGTTATCTGGTATCTGCAAGAGAAATCCAGATCAAAATGGCACAGGGCGCAAAACCTGGTGAAGGTGGACATCTTCCGGCGAAGAAGGTTTATCCATGGGTTGCGAAAACCCGTCACTCCACACCTGGTGTTTCTCTGATCTCCCCGCCGCCGCATCACGATATCTATTCCATCGAGGACCTGGCAGAGCTGATTTATGACCTGAAAAATGCAAATAAATATGCAGATATTTCTGTAAAGCTGGTTTCTGAGGCTGGCGTTGGTACGGTTGCAGCCGGAGTTGCAAAGGCTGGTGCACAGGTAATCCTGATTTCCGGATATGATGGAGGTACTGGTGCAGCACCCAGAAGCTCCATTCACAATGCAGGACTTCCATGGGAGCTTGGGCTTGCTGAAACCCATCAGACACTGCTTATGAACGGACTTCGTAATCGTGTCCGCATTGAGACAGACGGTAAACTGATGAGCGGTCGTGATGTTGCAATTGCAGCACTTCTTGGTGCAGAGGAATTCGGTTTTGCTACAGCACCTCTTGTAACTATGGGCTGTGTAATGATGAGAGTCTGCAATCTGGACACCTGCCCGGTTGGTGTAGCTACCCAGAATCCGGAGCTGAGAAAGAGATTCAAAGGCAAACCGGAATATGTTGAGAACTTTATGAAATTTATTGCCCAGGAGCTTCGTGAATATATGGCAAAACTGGGTGTGAGAAGCCTGAAAGAGATGGTAGGACGCACAGATCTTCTGGTTGCTACAGATGCAGTTGATGAGCCACACAAAGGTAAAGTAGACCTTAGTGCAATCTTGAACAATCCATATGCAAAAGTTGGCAGCGAGGTAACCTTTGATCCGAAAGCAGAGTACAATTTCCAGCTGGAGAAGACTCTGGATGAGAAAGTTCTTGTGAAGAAATGCAGTCGCGCAATTCATGGCGGTGAGAAGACCAGATTTTCGGTAGAAGTAAAGAACACAGACCGTGCATTTGGAACAATCCTTGGTGCGGAGATTACCAGAAATAATAAAAACGGACTGCCGGAAGACACGGTAGAGATTGATTGTACAGGAGCCGGAGGACAGAGCTTTGGTGCCTTTATCCCGAAGGGTCTTACTCTGAAGCTTACCGGCGACTGCAACGACTACTTTGGAAAGGGTCTTTCCGGTGGCAAGCTGATCCTGAAGACTCCGGAAAATGCCGGTTACAAAGCAGAAGATAACATTATTGTCGGCAACGTTGCTCTTTATGGTGCAACTAGTGGAACTGCCTTTATTAACGGTATGGCAGGTGAGCGTTTTGCAGTTCGTAACTCTGGTGCCAATGCAGTTGTGGAAGGTGTGGGAGAGCACGGCTGTGAGTACATGACCGGTGGTCGTGTAGTAGTTCTTGGAAGAACCGGCAAAAACTTTGCAGCAGGTATGAGCGGCGGTATCGCTTATGTTCTGGATGTGGAAAATGTTCTTTATAAGAACTTAAATAAAGCGATGATTTCTATTGAAAAAGTAGACAATAAATATGACAAAAAAGAACTGAAAAATCTGATCGAAGCACATGTAGCTGCAACGGGATCGGAGCTTGGACAGAAGGTTCTGGATCAGTTTGACATGTATCTGCCTCACTTCAAAAAACTCATTCCAAATGAGTACAAGAAGATGATCACATTAAGTGCAAAGCTTGAGGAAAAAGGTCTGAACAGTGAGCAGGCGCAGATGGAAGCATTCTACGAAAGCATAGGAGTTAAGCATTAAGGAGGCAGAAGATCGTGGGAAAACCGACTGGATTTTTAGAATATAACAGAGAGACGGCAAAGGTTCTGCCGCCAAAAGTAAGAATTGCCAATTTCAAGGAGTTCCGTACTCCTCTTAATAAAGAGAAACAAAAACTTCAGGGAGCACGCTGCATGGCTTGCGGCGTTCCCTTCTGCCAGTCAGGTATGATGATCGGCGGCATGGCTTCCGGATGTCCGCTTCACAACCTGGTGCCAGAGACAAATGATCTGGTATTTACCGGAAACTGGAAACAGGCGTTTCTTCGTCTGAACAAGACACACAGCTTCCCGGAATTTACCTCCCGTGTGTGCCCTGCACTTTGCGAGGCAGCCTGTACCTGCAACTTAAATGGAGAGCCTGTTTCCACTAAGGAAAATGAACGTGCCATCATTGAGACTGCATATGCAGAAGGCTGGGTTGTTCCGCAGCCTCCGAAGGTTCGTACAGGAAAGACCATAGCAGTTATCGGAAGCGGTCCTTCCGGACTTGCAGCAGCACAGCAGTTAAACAGAAGAGGTCACAATGTAACTGTATTCGAAAGAAGTGACCGGATCGGCGGACTTCTTCGTTACGGCATTCCAAATATGAAGCTGGAGAAATCTGTGATCGACAGAAGACTGAAGCTGATGGAAGCTGAGGGTGTGAAATTTGTGACAAATACAAATGTTGGAGTGGATATTACAGCAGAGGAACTTTTGAAGAAATATGACCGTGTAATCCTTTGTTGCGGAGCTTCCAATCCCCGTGATATTAAAGTGCCGGGAAGAGATGCAAAGGGAATTTATTTTGCAGTAGACTTCTTGAAAAAAGTCACCAAAACTCTTCTGGACAGCGATTTTACCAAAGCTCCTTATGAAGAGGCAAGAGGCAAACATGTGCTGGTAATTGGCGGTGGTGATACCGGAAATGACTGTGTGGGTACTTCCGTACGTCTCGGCGCCAAATCTGTAACACAGCTGGAAATGATGCCAATGCCGCCAACAGAGCGTGCTGCTTCCAATCCATGGCCGGAATGGCCAAAGGTCTTAAAAACAGACTATGGCCAGGAAGAAGCAATTGCAGTGTTTGGACATGACCCCCGGGTTTACCAGACAACCGTTACTGAATTTATCAAAGATAAAAACGGAAATGTCTGCCAGGCCCGGATCGTAAAGCTGAAAAGCGAGAAAGATGCCAAAACAGGCCGTATGATGATGGTTCCGGTAGAGGGGACGGAAGAAGTGATCCCTGCAGACCTGGTACTGATCGCAGCTGGTTTCCTTGGAAGCCAGAAATATGTGACTGATGCATTTAAGGTTGCAACAACTGCAAGAACTAACGTAGAGACAAAACCGGAAGCTTATGAGACCAGCGTACCGCGGGTTTTCACAGCAGGAGATATGCACAGAGGCCAGTCTCTGGTAGTATGGGCAATCCGTGAAGGAAGAGAAGCCGCAAAGGCAGTGGATGAATCCCTGATGGGATATTCTTATCTGTAAATTGGCAAAAAAATGCTTTGTGGAATAATACCTGCTGAATCGCTGTCGGGAAAATAAAAAAGAGAGTATATAAAAAGTATGGTCGGGGGCAAACTAAATTTGCTCCCGATTTTCCGTTCTGATACAAAAGATTTATTTTGTACATCATTTTATACAACGCTGATATGGTAAAGTGGTAAAAAATAAGTTGACAAAGCATGACCTCATTGCTATAATTACCTCCATGAACAAGGGCGTTCTTCAGAAGGGTATCTTTTTGAAGTGCGCCTTTTTTGTTTAAATAAGTCATGCGTAATGGATGGATGAGGGCATGAGAGTGAAAGAAGGAGAGAACACCATGGGGAATTACACCAGAGAAGAAGTGTTACAGATGGCAGAAGACGAGGATGTAGAATTCATTCGTCTTCAGTTTACCGATATGTTCGGTACTTTGAAAAATATTGCGATTACAGCTCGGGAGCTCCCCCGGGCACTGGATAATGAATATGTAGTAGACAGCTCCTACATTGCCGGAATAGCAGGGGAGAAAGAGCCGGATATGTATTTACATCCGGACTATAATACTTTCACCATTCTTCCGTGGCGTCCGCAGCAGGGAAAGGTAGCCAGACTGCTCTGTGATATCTACCGCTCAGATGGAACGCCGCTTGAGAAAAGCCCGAGATATATTCTGAAACAGGTGGTAGAGATGGCTGCTAAGGAAGGCTATGTTTGTGAAGTGGATCCGGAATGTGAGTTTTTCTTATTTCACACAGATGATAACGGAGTTCCCACTACACTGACTCATGAAAAAGCCGGATATCTGGATATCAGCCCGCTGGATCTGGGAGAAAATGCAAGACGTGATATGGTTCTGAATCTGGAAGATATGGGATATGAAATTGAATCTTCCCATCATGAAACCGCTCCGGCACAGCATGAGATTGATTTTAAATTTTCCGGTGCAAATGAAATGGCTGACTGTGTGATGACTTTCAAAATGGCAGTCCGCACCATTGCAAAACGGCATGGACTTCATGCAACCTTTATGCCAAAGCCGAGAGCTGAGGTGAATGGTTCCGGTATGCACATTCATTTTGCATTGTATAAAGATGGAAAAAATATATTTGCTGATCCTGATGATGTAAATGGTCTCAGCGAGGATGCTTATCATTTTATCGGTGGTCTTCTTGCACATAGTGAAGAGATGGCCGCCATTACCAATCCGCTTGTGAATTCCTACAAGAGACTTGTACCTGGCTATGATGCTCCTACAGAACTGACCTGGACAAAGAATAATCAGAACTCTCTGATCCGTATTTCCAATTTAAGATCAGACAGCCTGGCAATCGAGCTTCGAAGCCCGGATGCATCTGCAAATCCTTACCTTGTGTTTGCTGTTTGTATTGCAGCCGGTCTGGATGGAATTCAGCAGAAATTATATCCTACCAAGGCATCGGATCGTTCTTTTTCCGAATCTGACCAGAAAGCTATGAATATTGGAAATCTTCCGCTGAACCTGGATGATGCCCTTACACATTTCGAGAATAGCACCTGGATCCAGAGTGTACTTGGTAAAAAGTTCTGTGAGGAATATGCAGCTGCCAAGAAGGAAGAATGGCTGAATTATATGAGACAGGTAAGCGAGTGGGAAATCAGCCAGTATTTATACAAGATTTAAGAGAAGAGAGTAGCATGGTATGAACAGCAGCATTGTAATTGCATTACCGAAAATCGATGACGCAAAGAAAATACGTACCATATTGAACCGGCACGGTTTTTCTGTAGCTGCGGTATGTTCAACTGCTTCAACAGCACTTGCCAGCATGAGTGAGTTGGACGGAGGTATTCTGATCTGTGGTTATAAGCTGACGGACCGGTATTACCGGGATGTGCTGGAAGATATTCCTTCATATTTTGAAATGCTGTTGCTGGCATCTGGAAGAGTGATTGCGGAAGCGCCTACATCCGTCCTTACTGTGGAAATGCCAATGAAAGTCAGCGACCTGGTAAACACGGTGGATATGATGTTGTCCCAGATCGAGCGGCGGCTAAAAAAAGAGAAGAAGAAACCGAAAACGCGTTCCTGGAAAGAGCAGAATTACATTTCCAACGCAAAGTTTCTTCTTATGGAGCGAAACCATTTAAGCGAAGAAGATGCATACCGGTACATTCAGAAATGCAGTATGGATTCCGGGACAAATATGGTAGAGACAGCTCAGATGGTTCTGATGCTGTTATATGATGAGGTATAGTCTAAGGCAGAATTCTAATCCTGTTGTATAGGATTTTTCAGAAATTCTGGCTGGGGTTTTTATAAGATATATTTTTATGATTTTAGGAAATGGAGGATGAGGAAATGGAGTTTTTGGATGGAAGCTGGAAAAAAGAAGTGAGCAGCTGGGATGCACTGATGGGAGAAGAACTTCTGAATCAGGAAGCCATCCTGGAGGGCGCCATTCACAGTATCCGCAACATGGGAGATGTTGCATTTGTAATTATCAGAAGAAGAGAGGGTCTGTTTCAGACCGTTTTAGTAAATGAGGATGTTGATTTTTCCATTCATGATCTGAAAGAAGGCATGACAGTAAGAGTAAAAGGTGTTGTAAATAAAGAAGAGAGAGCGCCTCATGGCAGAGAGCTTCACATTCGTGAAATTCAGGTGCTGTCTTCTCCGGCTGAACCTTTTCCTCTTGCAATCGATAAATGGAAGCTGAATACTTCTCTGGAAGCCAAATTAAATTACCGTTCCCTTTCCCTCCGCAATATTCAGGAGCGCGCAAGATTTAAAATCCAGGAAGCTTTGACAAGGGCTTTTCGTGATTATCTCTATGAAAATGGATTTACGGAAATCCATACGCCGAAGATCGGAGCCAGAGGTGCTGAGGGAGGCGCGAACCTGTTTAAACTCAGCTATTTCCATAAACCGGCTGTTCTGGCTCAGAGCCCACAGTTTTACAAACAGATGATGGTGGGAGTTTTTGACAGAGTATTTGAGACCGGACCTGTTTTCCGTGCTGAGAAACATAACACCAAAAGACATTTAAATGAATATACGAGTCTTGATTTTGAGATGGGCTATATTGATAGCTTTGAAGAGATCATGGCTATGGAGACTGGCTTTTTGCAGTATGCAATGAAGCTTTTAAAAGAGGATTATGCAAAAGAACTGGAGATCCTGAAGGTTGAGCTTCCAGATGCTTCCAGGATTCCGGCAGTTCGTTTTGATGTGGCAAAAGAGCTGGTTGCGAAGAAATACAACCGTCAGATCCGTAATCCATTTGATCTGGAGCCAGAGGAGGAAGCCCTCATCGGTCAGTATTTTAAAGAAGAATATAATGCAGATTTTGTTTTTGTTACCCATTATCCATCTAAGAAGCGTCCGTTCTACGCAATGGATGATCCAGAGGATACCAGATTTACGTTAAGCTTTGACCTGCTTTTCCACGGCCTTGAGATCACAACAGGAGGACAGAGAATTCACGATTACAATGCCCTTCTGAAAAAGATAGAGGACAGAGGTATGGAGACAGAAGGAATGGAACAGTATCTGGATACATTTAAATACGGTATGCCTCCTCATGGTGGTCTTGGAATCGGTCTGGAACGTCTTACCATGCAGCTTCTCGGGGAGGAAAATGTCCGTGAGGCATGCCTGTTCCCAAGAGACCTGAACAGACTGGAGCCATAAAAAAGCTGGATATCCAGAAAAGATTTTGGTATGGATCCAGAGTGGAGCGTAATAATTTCTGTGCAGGAGGATGAGAAAATGGCAAAACAGATTGACGATGAAACCATGGAAAATGTCTGCATTCTTGCAAAACTTTCCCTTACAGAAGAAGAGAAGGAAAAGGCAAAAAAAGATATGCAGGAAATGCTTGATTATGTAGATAAGCTGGATGAACTGGATACATCCAGTGTTGAACCAATGTCCCATATTTTTGGCGACCAGAATGTATTTCGTGAGGATGAAGTTACAAATGGTGACAACAGCGAGGCAATGCTTGCAAATGCGCCAAAAGCCAAAGAAGGACAGTATCAGGTTCCAAAGACCATAGGATAGGAGACATTCACATGGAATTAGAAAAATTAACAGCCTTACAGCTGGCTGATAAGATTAAAAAACATGAGGTCAGTGTTCTGGACGGCGTCAAGGATGTCTTTTCTAAAATAGAGGAAAAAGATAACAGAATCCACGCATATCTGGACACTTATAAAAAAGAAGCGTATGCAAGAGCAAAAGAGGTGGAAAAAGGCATTGAGGATGGAACTTATACCAGTCCTCTTGCCGGTGTTCCCATTGCTATCAAAGATAACATTTGTGTACAGGGAAAACCTACTACCTGTGCGTCAAAAATTCTGGAAGGATTTGTTCCCCAGTATCAGGCAGAGGTGATCAGCCGGCTTGAAAAAGCAGGAATGATCATTATCGGAAAAACAAATATGGATGAGTTTGCCATGGGAAGTACGACGGAAACTTCTGCCTATGGCATTACCAGAAATCCATGGAATACAGAGCATGTTCCAGGCGGCTCCTCAGGCGGCTCCTGTGCAGCTGTAGCAGCAGGAGAGGCTTATCTGGCACTGGGCTCTGATACAGGAGGTTCCATCCGTCAGCCAAGCTCTTATTGCGGTGTGACAGGAATGAAGCCTACTTATGGTACGGTTTCCCGTTATGGGCTGGTTGCATATGCCTCTTCTCTGGATCAGATCGGACCGATTGGAAAAGATGTGGCAGATTGCGCAGCACTTCTGGAAGTGATCGCTGGCCATGATCCGAAAGACAGTACTTCCATTGACCGAAAAGACCTGGATTTTTCCAGTGAGATGACAGATAAGATTACAGGAATGAAATTTGGTGTTCCGAAGGAATATCTGTCAGAGGGAATTTCGCCAGAGGTAAAAGATGCCTTTATGGAAACCCTGAAAGTGCTGACCCAGATGGGAGCAATTGTAGAATTTTTCTCTGTCAAAACTATGGAATATATGATTCCGGCATACTATATTATTGCCAGCGCAGAAGCAAGCTCCAACCTGGAGCGCTTTGATGGCGTAAAATATGGCTATCGTGCAAAAGAATATGACGGTCTTCATGATATGTATAAACGTACTAGAACGGAGGGCTTTGGAGAAGAAGTAAAACGTCGTATCATGCTTGGTTCCTTTGTTTTAAGCTCTGGTTATTACGATGCTTATTATCTGAAAGCCCTGCGCACCAAAGCACTTATTAAAAAAGAGTTTGATCAGGCTTTTGGAAAATATGACGTGCTTCTTGCCCCGGCAGCTCCTTATACAGCGCCGAAGATCGGAGAAAGCTTAAAAGACCCTATGGCAATGTACCTTGGGGATATTTATACAGTTGCCGTAAATCTTTGCGGACTTCCAGGAATTACAGTTCCCTGCGGAAAAGACAGTGCCGGACTTCCAATCGGAATCCAGATGATCGGAGACTGTTTTATGGAAAGGAAGATCCTTCGTGCTGCCCATGCCTATGAAAGCGTAAGAGGAGATTTTGGAACACCAGAGGAAGGAGGTAAGAGAGCATGAAACAGTATGAGACTATTATCGGACTTGAGGTTCATGTAGAACTTGCCACCAGAACAAAGATTTTCTGCGGCTGCTCCACAGCATTTGGAGGGGCACCCAATACCCACACCTGTCCGGTGTGTACTGGTATGCCAGGTTCTCTTCCGGTATTAAACAAAAAGGTAGTAGAATTTGCCCTGCGCGCAGGACTTGCCACAAACTGCAGCATCAATCAGTATTGCAAATTTGACCGTAAGAACTATTTTTATCCGGATAATCCGCAGAATTATCAGATTTCCCAGCTGTATCTGCCAATCTGCCATGATGGATTTGTGGAGATCGAGACAGAAGCTGGCAAGAAAAAAGTCCGGATCCATGAGATGCATATGGAGGAGGACGCAGGTAAGCTGATCCATGATGAGTGGGAGGACTGCTCTTTGGTAGATTATAACCGAAGCGGTGTTCCTCTGATTGAGATCGTTTCTGAGCCGGATATGAGAAGTGCAGATGAGGTTATCGCTTATCTGGAAAAGCTTCGTTGTACCATGCAGTATCTGGGTGTTTCCGATTGTAAGCTTCAGGAGGGTTCCATGCGTGCTGATGTGAACCTTTCTGTGAGAGTGGCAGGAAGTGATACACTTGGAACCAGAACAGAGATGAAGAACCTGAACTCTTTTAAGGCCATTGCACATGCTATTGAGGGTGAAAGAGAGCGTCAGATCGAGCTTCTGGAGATGGGTAAAAGTGTCATCCAGGAGACCAGAAGATGGGATGACAATAAAGAGTCTTCTCATGCGATGCGTTCTAAGGAGGATGCAAAGGATTACCGCTATTTCCCGGATCCGGATCTTCCGCCGATCCATATTTCTGATGAGTGGATCGCAAAAATCAGAAGTGAGATGCCAGAGTTCCGGGAGGAGAAGGCTGCCCGTTATCAGAGTGAGTTTGGTCTTCCGGAGTATGATTCCCAGATTCTTACAGAGTCCAGACATCTGGCTGCTTTGTTTGAAGATGTGGCTACGCTGAGCGGCAATCCGAAAAAGGCGGCAAACTGGTTTATGGTGGAAGTGCTTCGTCTTATGAAGGAAAAAGGCATTGAGGCTGAGAAGTTAAGATTTACACCGCAGCATCTTGCAGATCTTCTCACAATGGTCGATAAGAAGGAGGTAAGCCCACAGAACGCCAAGAAGGTATTTGAAAAGGTATTTGATGAGGATGTTGATCCGGTAGCTTATGTGGAAGAGCATGGTTTAAAGATCGTGGAGGATACCGGGCTTCTTAGCAGCACCATCAGCAGGATTCTGGATGAAAATCCTGGACCGCTGTCTGAGCTTCTTGGAGGTAAAGAGAAGGTTATGGGCTTTTTTGTCGGTCAGATCATGAAGGAAATGAAGGGCAAGGCAAACCCGGCAAGCGTGAGAGAGGCGCTGCTGGCTGAGGTTGAGAAGAGAAAGTAGATTTACAGGAGGATAATCAGATGGTTACCGTTAATCATAATTATTTAAAACTGCCAGGAAGCTATCTTTTTTCTACAATTGGAAAAAAAGTGCGTGCCTATAAAGAAGAGAATCCGGATAAAGAGGTGATCAGCCTTGGTATTGGTGATGTGACACAGCCGCTGGTTCCGGCTATTATTGATGCTCTTCACGGGGCAGTCGAGGAGATGGCTCACGCAGAGACTTTTCACGGTTATGCGCCAGATCTTGGGTATGAATTTCTGAGAAGGGCAATCGCAAAGAACGATTACCAGGACAGAGGATGCAATATTGCAGCAGATGAGATTTTTGTTTCTGATGGTGCGAAAAGTGATTCTGGTAATATTCAGGAGATTTTTGGAACAGATAATAAGGTTGCTGTGTGTGACCCGGTTTATCCGGTTTATGTGGATACCAATGTTATGGCGGGCCGTACCGGAGAGTATAATACGGTTCGTGAAAATTTTGACGGTGTGATCTATATGCCATGCCGCAAGGAGAATGGATTTTTGCCGGAATTTCCATCAGAAGTGCCGGATCTGATCTATCTTTGCTTTCCAAATAATCCGACCGGTTCTGCTATTACAAAGGATGAATTGCAGAAATGGGTGGATTATGCCAACAAAAATGGCTGTGTGATTATTTATGATGCAGCTTATGAGGCTTATATCTCTGAGGAAAATGTACCGCACAGTATTTATGAGTGCGAGGGTGCGAGAACATGCGCGATTGAACTTCGAAGCTTTTCTAAGAATGCCGGATTTACTGGTGTTCGTCTTGGATTTACGGTTATTCCGAAGGAACTGGTACGAGATGGGGTATCACTTCACAGTCTGTGGGCAAGACGTCACGGCACCAAGTTTAACGGTGCTCCTTATATTGTACAGAAGGCAGGAGAGGCTGTCTATTCTGAGGCAGGTAAGGCTCAGCTGAAGGATCAGGTTGGCTATTATATGAGAAATGCAAAGCTGATCCATGATGAGCTGACAAAAGCTGGCTTCTCTGTTTCCGGTGGTGTGAACGCGCCTTATATCTGGCTGGAAACACCGGATAAAATGACTTCCTGGGAGTTTTTTGATTATCTCCTTAAAAATGCAAATGTGGTTGGTACGCCAGGTTCTGGTTTTGGTTCTCATGGAGAGGGCTATTTCCGTCTGACTGCGTTTGGAACTTATGAGAATACTCTGAAAGCCATTGACAGGATCAAGAGTTTGTAATTATAATTGAAGAAAGCTGAAAAACAGGGCGCATCTCTGGCGAAAGCTGGGGATGTGCCCTTTTACGAAGGAGGAGTCTGGATATGAAGATCAATCGTATTGAGCATATGTGTGAGGGGAATGGACATGTGATTATCAAGGAGCTGCTGGATGAGCAGCAGTTAAATGGGAAGTGTGGGCTTTATGCAGAGGTGACTCTGGAACCGGGATGTTCTCTTGGTTTTCATATGCATTATGGGGAGAGTGAGACCTATTATATTCTGACCGGGGAAGGGGAATATAATGACAATGGGACTTCCTGGAGACATGTGAAAGCAGGCGATATTACCTTTACACCAGATGGAAGAGGTCATGGACTGGCGAATACGGGGAATACGGATATGGTGTTTATGGCGTTGATTATTAAAGATTGAGAGTGTTGCTATGCTCGCAAATCTGCCGAAAATCCCCAAGCCCCACAAGCAGTACCCGCTGCCACCTCCCCTGTGTATCGGTTGGAACTGGTTCAAATGTGGTATGACTTATCACTTTGGCGAGCGGGGCTCGCAAAACGATTGCGGGGGTGTGGCAAAGGGAAAAGTATAGAAAAATATTTAGGAGTTTAGAAATGAATCATACAGCAGAGAAATTACTTACATTTATCAAAGAGAGCCCTACTGCATTTCAGGCAGTGGAGATGATGAAAACAAGATTTACGGAGAATGGATTTACAGAGTTAAAGGAAGATGAGCACTGGGAGATAAAAAACGGTGGGAAGTATTTTGTGATCCGGAATCATTCGGCAATCATTGCATTTACCGTGCCGGAGGTTTCCAGCGACGTGTTCCATATTATTGCAAGCCACAGTGATTCCCCGTCTTTGAAGATCAAGGAGAATCCAGAGATGGTGGAAAATGGGTATGTGAAGCTGAATGTGGAACTTTATGGTGGTGCGCTTCTGGCTCCCTGGTTTGACCGCCCCCTTTCTGTGGCTGGACGTCTGATCGTGAAGGAGGATGAACAGATTTGTGAGAAGCTTGTGACTGTGGACAAGGATATGTTGATGATCCCGAATCTGGCTATCCATATGAATCGTGAGGCGAACAGCGGTTATAAGTATAATGTGCAGAAGGATATGCTTCCTCTTTATGGCCTGGAGAGCGCTAAGGGATCTTTCTTTAAAACTGTGGCAGAGGCAGCAGGGGTGAAAGAAGAGGACATTCTGGGACATGATCTGTTCCTTTATAACCGCATGCCTGGTACGGTTTGGGGCAGTGAGGAGGAATTTGTCTCTGCGCCAAGACTGGATGATCTGCAGTGCGCTTTTTCCTCTATGGAAGGACTGATTGCTGGAAAAAATGAGAAGAGCATCTGTGTACATATGGTAATGGATAATGAAGAGGTGGGAAGCGGCACCAGGCAGGGGGCTGCATCTACTTTCCTTCGGGATACCCTCCTTCGCATTAATCTGGGGCTTGGAAGAAGCTACGAGGATTATCTGATCTCTCTGGCAAAGAGCTTTATGATCTCTGCGGATAATGCACATGCGATTCATCCGAACTACCTTGAGAAGGCGGATCCGGTGAACCGACCGCATATTAATGCCGGAATTGCGGTGAAGTATAATGCGAACCAGAAGTACTGCACAGATGGTATTTCGGCAGCGATGTTTAAGGAACTCTGTAAAGAGGCAGGGGTATCCTGTCAGGTTTACGTGAATCGTTCGGACGTAGCCGGCGGCTCCACTCTGGGAAATATTTCCAATACGCAGGTGGCTTTAAATACAGTAGATATTGGACTGCCGCAGCTGGCTATGCATTCTCCTTATGAGACTGCCGGTGTGAAAGATACCTGCGACTTTGTAAAGCTTGCGGGGGTATTTTATGCCTGATAACATTTTCAAGGGAAGTTATGAAGGTGCTTCTTCTACAGGAAGTGGACAGCAGATTCACAAAAAAGCAGTGTTTTTTGATGCTGATGGTACGATCTGTGATATTGAAAAGGGGACACCGGCCAGTGCTGTAGAGGCGATTACAAAACTGG
Source organism: Ruminococcus sp. RTP21484sp1_RTP21281st1_A8_RTP21281_210402 (assembly GCF_040914025.1). Taxonomy (NCBI): domain Bacteria; kingdom Bacillati; phylum Bacillota; class Clostridia; order Eubacteriales; family Oscillospiraceae; genus Ruminococcus; species Ruminococcus sp. RTP21484sp1_RTP21281st1_A8_RTP21281_210402. The sequence goes on along the minus strand of NZ_JBCPGE010000005.1, from coordinate 114,083 downwards.
TGAAGAATGGCCATCAGGCATGGCTGTGTACAGGAAGAAGCAGGGCGTTTGTGCCTGATTATCTGGAACAGATCCCTTTTACGGGAATGATCAGTGCCTGTGGATGTACAATTGAGAAAGATGGCAAAAGGCTTTTTAACAAGGAAATGACCACGGAGGCAGCATGGCATTCGGTGGAGGTCCTTCGGAAATATGGCATGATTCCGGTGATGGAGGGTGCTGATTGGATGTACTACGATAAGGATGAGTATAATACAGATATTAACTGGTATGCTGATCTGATCACAAAGGCTCTGGGGGCTAAGTGGCGTCCTGTTAAGGGGTATGCACACGACCTTCATATTAATAAGATCAGTTCTAAGATCGTGCCGGGAAGTGATCCTGAGAAGGCCTGTGCGGAGCTTGAGGACTATTATGAGTTTATTGGCCATGTAGGGGAAGGTCTTGCCGGGGATACCATTGAGATGATCCCGAAAGGCTTTTCCAAGGCTGTTGGCATTGCGGCTGTATGCAGGATTTTTGATATTGCACATGAGGATACCATTGTATTTGGTGACAGCAATAATGACCTGTCTATGTTCGAATATGCAAAGACGAAGGTGGCAATGGGAAATGCGGCGCCTGGAATCAAGAAGCTGGCTGATTACGTGACAACGGATATTTTTCATTATGGAATTAAAAACGGGTTGGAGCACCTGGGATTGATTTAGCTGTTACTTTAGATCATTTCAGACAATTCGCGTACTTCGAGATAAGGGTAAAGGATAAAATATGGCAGAGCGATTAAATTACCAATGTAAATTTGAAAAATACAAAGAAGAGCTGATCAGATTGCGGCGTCATTTCCACAGGCATCCGGAGCTGGGGCTTCAGGAGTTTGAGACATCTGCTTTTATACAGGAGTATCTGGGAAAATTAGGCTATCGGTTTCGGATTGTGGAGCCTACGGGGATCATTGCGGAGCATCCCTGTCAGGATGAGGCAGCTTTTGCCGGCAAAAAGAAAGTTGTGCTTCGCGCAGAGATGGATGCACTTCCTATACAGGAACAAACTGGACTGTCTTACGCATCGGAAAATGCCGGAGTCATGCATGCCTGTGGTCATGATGGCATCGTGGCTTCGGCGTTGGTGCTGGCGAGGATTCTGGCGGAAGAGGGAGAGGTTTTTCCAGTGCGGATGCGGTTTCTTTTTGAACCTGCTGAAGAAATCGGTGAAGGTGCCAAGCGAATGCTGGCAGCAGGTGCCCTTGATGGAGAACCGGATATTTTTCTCATGTTTCATTACGCAGTGGATCAGTCTTTTGGAATGGCAGTGCATGAGGGACAGGCTTCGGCTATGATCAATGGCATGGAAATCCGTGTTCATGGAAAATCCAGCCACTGGTGTGAGGCTCATAAAGGAATTGACAGTATTTATGCGGCTTCTCTGGTGGTAAAAGCCCTTCATGATCTTAATGAAGCGTATAAAGGAAAAGGTCCCTGCCTGATCGGAATCGGAACCATTCATGGTGGAGAATACTCTAATATTATTACAGATCTTGTGACTCTGCGGGGAAATATCCGGGCTGCTTATGAAGAAGATTACCAGGCGCTGGATAAGCGGCTGAAGGAAACCCTGAATGAAATAGAAGCAAAGACGGGAACAAGGATCGAGTTGGAATATCCAAAGCCTGCAGTTCTGCCTTTTGCAAATGATCCGGAGCTTACCAGGATTGCGGAAACTGCAGGAAGGAAGATATTTGGAGAGCAGTTTCTTCTGGAAGGCGAGGAGCAGCTGTTTTTGTCCGGAGACAATGCCTATCGGTATTTTTTACATACAAAGGGCTTGTTCAGTGTATTTCTGGCAGGAATTCCTGATAAGGGTTATCCGCTGCATCATCCGAAATTTCAGATTGATGAGGATATTTTGCCATATAGCCTGGAGGCGTTGTATGAGATACTGTCTGGCATTGACAGGGATATGTAGCAGAATCCATTAAATCAATCCTAAACTTTTGCAAATGAACAGCCAGATAGTGAGAGTAAAAGCACTGAATAATGTAGTGAGCATAATGACACTGGAGGAAAAGGACCCTTCGTGCCCCATGTTTTTTGCCATAATATAACAGCTTACTGTGGTAGCAGAACCAAGCATGATCAGAATGGCAACCAGCTTGTCATGGGTAAATCCAAGTCTGACAGCAACTGGAAGAAAAATGGTGCAAAAGCCGATCAGCTTCATAAAAGTGCAGGCGATAGTTGCTTTTAATCTGGAAAAAGCTTTTCCAAAATGAAGGGCACCACCCATGGCCATCAGTCCAAGAGGTGTGGCTGTTTTTCCGAGGTTATTGACAGTACTGGAAAGGATTGTTGGAAGAGGCAGACGAAGGACAGACCAGATAAGACCTGCCAGGATTCCAAGAATAATAGGGTTGCTGGCAATTCCTTTTAAGGTTTTTAGGAGCATCTGTTTGTTCATTCCCTGATTGTCAGGCTTCATAAAAGAGAGAACCATGACTGCCATTACATTATAGAGAGGAACGCTTGCTATGATCATAAGAGGTGCCATACCGGCATCTCCATAAAGGTTCTGGATGATAGCAATGCCGAGGATTGCCGCGCTGCTGCGGTAAGAGGCCTGGACAAATTCTCCCTGTATGTCCCTTGGATTCAGCAGGAAGGAAAGACCGATAGAAATGGCAATGCTGCAAAACGTAGCGCCAAAACAAAAGAGAACAAACTTTGTATCCCAAACTTTAATAAAATCTGATTCAGCCACATTCATAAACAAAAGTGCGGGTAAGGCTGCCTTGAATACAAATTTGTTCATCTGTGCAACAAAGGAATCATCATAAAGATTAATTTTTCGAAGAAAATAACCCAGCATGAGGGTCAAAAAAATAGGAATGGTTGCATTGAGGCAAAAAATCAGATTATCCATAAATAATTCACCTTTCTAAGTTTGTCGACATGTTGCTGTTCACTTCGTTCACAAAAAACACCTCGCGGAATGTTACCTGTGAACAGCAACCCCGACATATCTTTTTTGATTATAAACTTTTTCCAATAATTGTCAAATTTTGTTTTCTGTGGTATCGTAAGAATGAAAGGCAACGAATGGAGGAGAAATATGAGATACGGTAAGATTCGCGTAGAAGATGGAAATCTGATCTTTTTCAGACATATGATACAGAATAATCTTCCTTGCAGAGATATTGTCTGGGCGTATATCCATCGGGAAGGCGAAAACGCAGAAGAAGCAGTGAAGCAGATGATCTCTAATTATCTGGTGATCATTACCAGGAGAAAGAAGCGATATCAGTTTGAGATGACGGAGCATGAGGCACAGGACTGCCTGCGGATTCTGAAACTTTTCAATCCGGAAATGGCTACCGGATTTCCCAAGGGCGGACGGATTACGATGCAGAGTCTTTCCAATACAAGAGATCTTGGGGCAATCGCCACAAAGGATGGGCGTCATATCCTTCCCAGGAAGCTTATTCGAAGCGGAAATCTTTATCATGCTTCCATGGCTGATCAGCATGTTTTGCAGGAGGACTGCAAGCTGAAGACTGTGATCGATCTCAGAGACCAGCTGGAACGAAATGAAAGACCGGACATTGTGGTGAAGGGTGTGGAATATTATCACATCCCCATGATCGATGAAGAGACTATCAGCGATTCTCCGAAAAGTGTTTTGGGAATACTGCAGACAAATGATATGTTGAAAAAGGTTCTGGAGTATGATGGCGATATAGAGAGTCTGATCGAGCAGCAGTATGAGAATTTTGTAAAGGATCAGTATTCAGTGAAACAATGTGCCAGATTTATGGATGTATTGCTGCATCACGAAAATGGTGCTGCTCTCTGGCACTGCAGCTTCGGAAAAGACAGAGTGGGGGTAGTGACAGCCCTTCTTCTTTGTGCTCTTGGAGTTCACAGAGATGTGATCCGGGAGGATTTTATACGTTCCAATGTGTGCCTGGCAGGAGAACTGGATTATATGCTGCGTTACCTTGAGGCAAACAGACTGGACAGTATTGCAAATGTAAATAAAGTATCAGCGCTTTTCAAGGTAAAAGAGGAATATCTGGACAGAATGTTTCGTACGATTTATGCGGAATATGGAAATGTGGAGCGTTTTTTGAGAAGAGGACTTTATCTGAACCAAAAGACAGTGACAGACCTGCAGAGTAAATATCTGATATAAAATATTTACGTAAAATATAGATACTTCATACTGTGTAAATATGTTAATAGTGAAATGAAAGTGTGTTATATGAATAAAAATGCTTTAATGCTATAAAACATTAAAACTTTTTTGAAGTGTAGCATTGACAAAATAAATTATGTTGTTATAATGATAACCATATCAATCTGAAGCACGAAAGCAGGATTATATTTATGCAAAATAAGATTTTATCTTTACTAGTTGACAACACGTCAGGTGTACTCAGCCGGATTGCCGGAATGTTCAGCCGTCGTGGTTATAATATTGACAGTATCACTGCCGGAGTTACAGCGGATGTGAATTATACTCGCATTACAGTAGTGTGCAGCGGAGATGACGCAATTCTTGATCAGATTGTGAAACAGCTTGCGAAGCTTGTTGATGTAAGGGATATCAAAGTCCTGGATCCATCTGACAGCGTAGTTCGTGAGACTGTTCTTGTGAAGGTTGCAGCCGCACCGGAGCAGAGACAGGGAATTGTTTCCATTGCGGATATTTTCCGTGCCAAGGTTGTAGATGTGAGCAAGGATTCTCTCATTGTAGAGATGACAGGCAGCAAGACCAAGCTGGAGGCATTTATTAATCTTATGGGAGATTACGAGATTCTGGAACTGGCACGTGCCGGTGTTATGGGTCTTGAGAGAGGCTCTCATGGGGTGAAATTTTTGTAATTGCGGAAGCGCTGATCAGGCAGATGCCGCAGGAGGCAATCCGCCACAGGCGGAGAATTCTGAAGGCAGGATTATTTATTTGGTTTGCTAAGGGGCGTATTTCTGGAATGAATAATCATACACAGGATATGCATATATATTCCCTTAACGATATATATTTTTAAGTTTTAACACAGTAGGAGGAAACGAAAATGTCAGCAAGAATTTTTTACCAGGAAGATTGTAATCTCTCTTTATTAGATGGAAAAACAATCGCAATTATCGGTTACGGCAGCCAGGGACATGCTCACGCACTGAACCTGAAGGAGTCCGGATGTGACGTCATTATCGGTCTTTATGAAGGCAGCAGATCCTGGAAGAGAGCTGAAGAGCAGGGATTTAAAGTATATACAGCAGCTGAGGCTGCAAAGAAGGCTGATATCATCATGATTCTGATCAATGATGAGAAACAGGCTGATATGTATAAGAAAGATATCGAGCCAAACCTTGAGGAAGGCAATATGCTTATGTTTGCTCATGGTTTCAACATTCATTTCGGATGTATTGTTCCGCCAAAGAATGTAGATGTTACCATGATTGCTCCAAAAGCACCAGGACATACAGTAAGAAGCGAGTATCAGGCTGGCAAAGGAACTCCTTGTCTGGTAGCTGTTGAGCAGGATTACACAGGAAAAGCACTTGACAAAGCACTTGCATACGGACTTGCTATTGGTGGTGCAAGAGCAGGACTTCTTGAGACTACATTCCGTACAGAGACAGAGACAGACCTTTTTGGAGAGCAGGCAGTACTTTGCGGTGGTGTTTGTGCACTTATGCAGGCTGGTTTCGAGACTCTTTGCGAGGCTGGTTATGACCCAAGAAATGCATACTTCGAGTGTATCCACGAAATGAAGCTGATCGTAGACCTGATTTATCAGTCAGGCTTCGCTGGAATGAGATATTCCATCTCCAACACAGCTGAGTACGGTGACTACATCACAGGACCGAAGATCATTACAGAAGATACAAAGAAAGCAATGAAGAAAATCCTTTCCGATATCCAGGATGGTACTTTCGCAAAAGACTTCCTGCTTGATATGAGCCCAGCTGGACGTCAGGTTCATTTCAAAGCTATGAGAAAGAAAGCTTCTGAGCATCCATCTGAGAAAGTTGGCGAAGAAATCCGTAAACTCTACAGCTGGAACGGCGAAGATAAGCTTATTAATAACTAAGCAAAAAAAATCCGGGGAAACCCGGATTTTTTTTGCGCTACTTCGGTGTAGCGAAGCGGAGCCGAAGGGACCCGTAAAAATCCGGGGAAACCCGGATTTTTTTGCGCTACTTCGGTGTAGCGAAGCGGAATTTCTCTAGATTTCTGCCAGTTGTGTCAGAAGCTTCTGATTTTCGCTCCCTTTCTTGCATACAAATCCGATTTCCCTTGATGGGAAAGTCAGCCCCAGAGGCGCTTCCACAAGTATTTCTTTATCAAGATCATTTTGCACAAATTCTTTGATCACACAGGCAATTCCCAAGCCCACCTGTGCAAACTGGATTAAAAGATCCATGGAACTGACTTCCAGAATGTGACCAAGCTGCATCTGGTGCTCATGAAGCATGGTATTGACGGACTGTCTGGTTATATTCTGTTCGTCAAGAAGCATGAAAGTAGCAGTGTGCTGAAGGGGTTCTGATGGAAAAAGCTGGTGCTGATTCTCCAGGTATTGGTGTGTAGCGACAAAGGTATCCTGGATCTGCAACAGGGGCGAAAATTCGTATCCGGATAGCTTCTGCGGTCGTCCGATCAGGCCGATGTCTATTTTGTCTTCTTCAAGAAGTTTCAGGGTCTGGTAGGTGGACTGGCAGGAGATTGTAATACGGATTTGCGGATTGGCAGCTATGAAATCTTTCAGCCTGGGCATAAGTACATATTTGCATAAAGTGGTGCTGGCACCGATGCGCAGCCTGGGAATCTCTCTGGAACGATTGTGAAGAATGGAATCCTCTCCTTCGGAAAGAAGGTCGAAGGCTCCTTTTACTTTTTCATATAGAATCTGACCGTCAGGAGTGAGTGTTACGCCTCGGGAACTGCGCTTGAAAAGAGTGGTGTCCAGATTGCTTTCCAGCTTCTTAATGGCGCGGCTGATGGCAGGCTGGCTGATGTACAGCTCCTTAGCAGCAGTTGAGATATTGCCAGTGCGGCTGACTGTGTAAAATATATGATAAAGAGACAGATTTTCCTGCATAAATTCCTCCTGAATATATAACAATATTGCTTACCCTTGTCCATGACAACATATCTTACAATGTACAAAAATCACGCATTCGAATGATTTTTCGCCAAGTTTCTCAGGTTTTTGTGAACTACGCTCAAAATAATACCTTACAGAATAGCACCAGTAAACAGTGAAATATAACTACAAATTATAATAACTATGATTAATATGTATTTTTATTATAACAGAAAGTGTGCTAAAATATCAACATACAATGAATCAGGAGGAATACTAAAATGGGAATGACAATGACTCAGAAGATCCTGGCAGCGCATGCAGGTCTGGATCATGTAGAAGCAGGACAGCTTATAG
>NZ_JBCPGE010000005.1:6965-106486 GCF_040914025.1 Ruminococcus sp. RTP21484sp1_RTP21281st1_A8_RTP21281_210402 | reverse complement strand
GCTGAGCACTGTAAATGTGTTCGTGAATTTGCCTGTCGCCACGATATCACCAATTATTTTGATGTAGGACAGATGGGAATTGAGCATGCGCTCCTTCCGGAAAAGGGTCTTACAGTTGCAGGCGATGTGATTATCGGAGCTGATTCACACACCTGTACATATGGAGCTCTTGGAGCTTTTTCCACTGGTGTCGGAAGTACTGATATGGCAGCTGGCATGGCTACAGGAAAAGCATGGTTTAAGGTACCGTCTGCCATTAAATTTAACATCGTTGGCAAACCGAAAAAATGGGTAAGCGGTAAGGATGTGATCTTACATATCATTGGAATGATCGGCGTGGACGGAGCTCTTTATAAATCTATGGAGTTCGTGGGAGAGGGAATTAAAAACCTGTCTATGGACGACCGTTTTACTATTGCTAATATGGCAATTGAGGCTGGCGGAAAGAATGGGATTTTCCCGGTTGATGATCTTGCAATCGAATATATGAAAGAGCATTCCAAGCGCCCGTATACAGCATACGAGGCTGATGAGGATGCTGTTTATGAAGCTGAGTACACAATTGATCTTAGCACATTGGAACCAACCGTTGCGTTCCCTCATTTACCAGAGAACACTAAGACCATTTCTGAGATTGGAGAGCCGGTTGTTGTAGACCAGTCTGTAATCGGATCCTGTACGAATGGCCGTATTGACGACCTTCGTGTTGCAGCTCAGATTCTGAAGGGACGCAAGGTTAAGAAAGGGCTTCGCTGTATTGTGATTCCTGCGACTCAGGCAATTTATCTGCAGGCAATGGAAGAGGGGCTTCTTAAGATTTTCATTGAGGCTGGAGCAGTTGTAAGTACACCTACCTGTGGACCGTGCCTTGGTGGATACATGGGTATTCTGGCCGCTGGTGAGCGCTGCATTTCTACTACTAACCGCAACTTTGTAGGACGTATGGGACATGTGGAGTCTGAAGTTTACCTGGCAAGCCCGGCAGTAGCTGCAGCAAGTGCAGTAACCGGTTATATTTGTGCACCGGAAGAATTAGGATTATAAGGAGGAGTACTTATCATGCAGGCAAAAGGCAGAGCTTTTAAATATGGAGATAATGTTGATACAGATGTTATTATTCCGGCACGTTATCTGAATTCTTCAGACCCGGCAGAACTGGCAACTCATTGCATGGAGGATATTGATAATACTTTTGTAAAAAGAGTACAGAAGGGTGATATTATTGTAGCAACTAAGAATTTTGGCTGCGGTTCTTCCCGTGAACATGCGCCGATCGCTATTAAGGCAGCTGGTGTCAGCTGTGTTATCGCAGAGACATTTGCCAGAATTTTTTACAGAAATGCAATCAACATTGGACTTCCGATCATTGAGTGTCCGGAAGCAAGCAAGGGCATTGATGAGGGGGATGAGGTAGAGGTGGATTTTGATTCTGGTATGATCTACAATCGCACCAAAGGAACTGAATTTAAAGGGCAGGCCTTCCCGGAATTTATGCAGAAGATCATTAAGGCGGAAGGACTTGTTAATTATATTAATGCACAGCATTAATATAATTGTTAACAGGCAAAGTAAAATATCCTGTTAAAGGGCAAATTGCCCAATCAATAGAAATTTGTCCAAGCATAAAAACTGACCTTGATGGACTGGGAAAACCAGCTGTCAAGGTCTTTTGGCATATGGGAGAAATATGGACGAAAACTTTGATTTCTGTGATTTTTCTCAATAAAATTGTAGTTTTACCTACGTTCAAGGTTCTTTCATAATTGGATAGGGGCGTTATACATGGGTTACCCGTCTGCTCCGTTCACAGTAACACTTACAGACGATTTTAATTTGTTTTTTGAAAAAACTGTTGATTTTTATTATAACATTTGGTACAATATCAACTGTTCGCGGGGTATGGCGTAGCTTGGTAGCGCGCACGGCTGGGGGCCGTGAGGTCGCAGGTTCAAATCCTGTTGCCCCGATTAATGCAGTAAAATCAAGGGTTTGCGGACTTTCTGTTTTAATGAAAAATAGAAAGGTAATCAAAAAGGCAATCAAAAGTAAAAAAAGGTAATCATTTCTTATAAGTGACAAAATATATTTATAGGAGGATGAGCCTGCAAATGTGGTAAATTTAATAAGATTTCACAGAAAATTCACAAAATCACAGAGATTTTATCTGTGGTTATTTTTTTTGTTTAAAATTAAATATGAATACCTGAATAAGTCCATGAGTTTTTGATGTGTTACTCGTGGGCTTATTTTAGTGTTCATTTATGAGCACAAATATGTGTCATCCTCTTTTATTAGCCTATGCACAGTAAATAACGCTGTGTATGGGCTAAATTTCGTTTATTTCATTTCAGACAACAATTTCCCTACTATTAGAATTAAAATCGAAATTTGAGCCGTATAATGCGTTTTAAAGCATTGCTATAGAGCGAAATGTAAAATCGTGATTTTATGGGACAATTTCAGAAAGGAATAAGACCAGATATGGATAAAAATGTAATACGCCGGGGCGAAATCGTATCAGACTCTGGTAAGCTGTATTCTGTGATTGGTGTACTGGGAACAGTGATGTACATTCAAGAGACAGATGCAGGAAATAAAAAGGTGGACTATCAGCTGAAAGAGATAGAGCCACTGTTTAGAAAAATTGAATATGTGAAAAAGGCTTAGAGGGGTCTTTATTTTGGAGATACCTTACAAAGGGTGTCGAGGAAATAGACTTCCTTGTAATGCAAGAAATCGCAAGCCCTTAATTGGGGTATGTGTTTTTATATTATGTATCAGTGCCACCTGGCAGCACTCATAAATAAAGTCAGGGCAGAAGGGCAGTCAAGATATGACTGTCTTTTTTGCTTAGAACGAAAGGAGACTTATGTTAGATGATAAGACAGTTACAGAACATAATATTGAAGATAAGAGCGTACAGGAGGTTACAGCAGAAGCTACTAAGGTTTGCTGCCAGTGTGGGAAAGAATTACCTTTAAGCAGATTCCGTATGGAGATCAGACCAAATGGTAAGAAAGCATACAGATCAAAGTGTAAGTATTGTACTTGGTTGGATCACAGGGAGAAGAAATTACAGAAGAAAACAGTAACAGATACCTTTGATCCCAATATGGTTATATTACAGAAACGGCAGTATAAGCAGATTAAGCCTGAAAGAATTCTTGATTTATCTCAGACTGGGCTTGATATTGAATTACTGGGCGAGAATGAAATATTTGTAAAATTACTGAATTGTAAGGACACCTGGCTTTCCTACTATGGAAGAATGATACGAAAAAGTAAAGGTAAGTATAATTTGCTTAATGGTATCACGTATAAAAGAAGTAAAGATGGTGGTTTGGTATATTCTTTCAGCAAGAACATATTCAAAGACGGTAAATGGCAATTTCAACAAGTATTTATAGGTGCAGAACGTCTGATTGTTGATACTTTTATAGAAAATCCTGATTGCGTGAACAATACTTATATTTGGCATAGGGGCAATGATAAGTCAAATCTTTATTATAAAGACCTTTATCCACTTACCAGAGAGCAGAATGCACAGGTACGAGATCATTATAAAAGAACAGGTGATGATTCGGAAGAGTATATTGTACAGGTAATGAACGATATTCGATATAAAAATAAGGAATGGTCTGCTAAAAGGTATAAGCCGACTGTATGTGGAGTTGGTTATTGGGGCTGTGAAGATGTGGACACGGATTCTACAGCATATAATAAATGGCATGGTATGTTACACCGTTGCTATAGCACTAAAGTACATGAAAAATATCCTGAATATATAGGATGCATAGTTTCAGAAGAGTGGAAAAACTTCAGTAATTTTAGGTACTGGTATGAGAAGAATAATTATGGAGGCAGTAATCTGAATCTTGATAAGGATATTCTTTATAAAGGTAATAAGATATACAGCCCTGATACTTGTTGCTTGGTTCCAGGATTTATCAATACACTGTTTACGAATAGAAAAGCGAACAGAGGTGAACTTCCTTTAGGAGTATATAAAGAAGAAAAGAATGGAAAGACTTGTTATCGAGCAGGTATGGAGGTAAATGGACAGAGTATTAAACTTGGTACTTTCAAAACACCGGAAGAAGCATTCCAGAAGTATAAAGAGTACAAGGAACAATATATCAAGGACACTGCAAAGAGATACAAGGACAAGATTCCATACAGTGTGTATGAAGCTATGATGAACTGGAAAGTTGAGATAACAGATTGAGAGGGAGATATTATGGAACAAAATGATGAATTACAGGGCTGTGTATTTGCAGTACCGTCCAAGACACCCTGGATTACAAGTAAGCCACTTGTACATAAGAAAAATCAACATTCTGAAGAGTATTTGCGGATGAAACGAATTTTTAGAGAAAATGACTTTTCTGTGTATACCGATCCGGAAACAGGAGAAATTGTTTGCAAGGTGATTCCTAAAGACATGGATGCAGAGCGGAAGAAAGCCGAACGTGCAGCGCAGCTTACAGCTCTTGCGGATCTCATGGATTCCAATGGTTACACAATTGATGAGCTGAAGGAGCTTATATCAATGCCGAAGCCAACTATAGAAGAGTAACACACTATAAAAGCCTGGGCGAGTGCCTGGGCTTTTAACATTTCAATCTCACACAAAATCCACAAAATAGAGTTTACATATGCTTGAATTGGAAGCCTTTGGAATTATAAGCTTTAAAGGTTACATTGTATCATGCTAGGCTTAAGGATATATGGGGTCATAAATTATATGGGTCGTATGTATGATCCATGATATATGATCCAAGACTATATGCGCACTCTCTTTTATGGATTTTTTGGAAATATGCTTTAGGTGTCTGGGGTTACCGGAGCGTTGAAACTGGGTATAGAATAATAATAGGGTAGTTATGCAGGAAGCTGTGTAATTGCCCTATTTTTTCGCCTTTTGTGGATTGACTTCTGCATTGACCGGACGTAATATAAATCTTATAAAAGTCCTTTCAACAGGACTGATGATACATGCAAACGAAGTACCTTAAAAGGAGGCTGAAGCAGATGAAGAAATCAACATGGAAAGAAAGATTCAGTAAATTTATCCTCGCAGTGTTTGTAGTTGGTATCATATTTAGTTGCTCCAATATAGAGCAAGTACAAGCTGCATCAAAGAAGGGCACTTATTATTATGGAACTGTGCTTAACCGTACAAAGGGCGGTAAGAAATATGGTTCCTGGCAGCCTGGAACTAAAAAAGTGAAATACACCAGTAAGTCTATTACATTTTATGGCTCATTTATGAAGAGCAACAAAGCATCATTGAAATTTAACAAGAAAAACTTTGTGAAGTACGGTAAGAAGACGTTCAAATTAACATCTAAGACCAAATATTATTGGACAGATGAATATGGTAGAATACCTGCAAAAAAATATGAAGCTTTGAAATGCTGTAAGAAATTGAATGGTCTTATGGTGACTCTTAAAGTAACAAATGGAAAAGTTGTATCATTAACGTTCTATTCATAAGATATGAATGAAGAGGGATCAGAAATGGTCTCTCTTTTTTCGCCCTGCTGCCAGATTGGGAAATAATTTCTACGGTATATACAGCGGTGGATTTGATCGGGGCATGTAAAAATTCCAGAGTTTATAAGTACCCCCCCTGGGTAGCAGTAGTAGTTGTTTTATGGCTAGTAAAAAGTACCCCCTCCCCTTTAAATATATTGTTAAAAAAATAACAATATATTCACATTTTGAAGCGTTGAGATAGCAGTATTTATAAGGGATTGCATGTACTTGCAAGTGTTTCAAGGTATCGACCATGATATCGTATAAATCCTTATTTTTAAAGGGTTTGTGTAGGAATAGATTGTTAAATAAATAACAAAAATTGTACAAAATTTCACTGCTAAAATTCCGTAAACCCTTATAAACATTGACTTTTTTCGATACGGTTCGACTTTATTTTGACTCTCTGAGAAGCCAGTAAATATAAGGATTTGAAAGGGGCGATTTTTATACTGTATCGCCTTTGATTTATCGTGGCTCTGTGTGGCTGATATATAATATTCCTGGGAAGCTTGATCCAGGCAGAGTATCAACATTAGGAATTGCAGTAATTATTTCTTTGTTGGCTTCTTTCTTTTGTAAAATGGACAACGAGAAGAATCTATACATATTTTGCTGTCAAGTTTGCAAGATTTTTTATCTACTATATAATTTTCACAGTTGATCCCAGTCTTCCAGTTTTTCGTGTTTTATAGAAGTTGCATCCACTATCAGGCACATGCAAAACACTTTTCCTACCATCATACATGCGAGGCTTCTTCTTTTGGTAAACGGAATTGCTTTTCACGGTTGGAACCTCCATTATGTATTTTTATAACAGGTATTAATATTCGTTGTTTTCTTTCAGATGTTCAAAACAGTAATGTGTTCCACCATAACAAGGGGCACCGCATCTCCAGCAAGTGCTGTATTTTTGAGGAGATATAGTATATCTATTTTTTTTTCTGGATCGATGGATTTTCATTTTGGTAAAAGCATATTTAGGAGAAGTTGTTAATGTTCTTCCAACCGGTGAAGATGTATTGTTGCTTACGCTGTTATTCTTCTTTTTGTGCCTTTTTTTGCTTGGAGACAAATTTGGTTTAGGGGCAACGTTTGGCACAATTTTAGCATTCGGGTGACGTTCAAAAATATTAGAGCTTTTATGCGTAATAGCTGAAGGCTTAATACGAGCTAACTTTTTGGCCGTTTCAAGTTGTACTATGGGTTTCGTTGGATCAATTTTTTTTAGGTGTTCGACATTTGGACATTTCTTTTTACGCTTAATAATTGTTATTGGTTTATTTTCTTTTGCTTTAGATACAAGTGTAGTGTTGGAGCCTTCGCAGTAGGCAATATTTTCACCCTTTTTTGGGAACTGTTCAAATTTTAAAGAACACACAAAACAATTTTGATTGTATTTATGACAAAATCTTGTACTTTCTGTAAGCTGCTCGCAGGTAATACGATATTCTCGAAAAAAGCGTTTGGTTTCGCCATTTATATTTTGCTCAAATATTTTGGAGATTGTTATTTCGCCCATATAAGATGCTCCTTTTCATTAATAACGTTACCACAATCTATTTTCCTCAAGTATAACACCACCATCCCCAAAATACCATAAAAATTTATGAAAAACATCCAATATAAGACCAAACTGTACCATGTATTTGTTGACTTTCCCATACCATAAGCGTATAATTTTGCTTATATAAATCAAGCAAAAACCGAATATCAGGCAAAGTAGTCGAAAGGCTACGGCGCAAAGCTATAGGGCCTGTAAAATGGTAGCCAGTTGCAATTGAACGTGAAAAGCATTACTTGCCTGAAGTGTATTCCGGTGAGTAGTGCTTTTATTTTTAGGAGGAAAAGAAGTATGAGGAAGAAAAGGATTTTAGCAGTATTGTTATCATCTGCAATAGTATTTTCCGGAATGTCTGGTAATGTATTTGCAGCGGAAGAGATTGTGCAGGAAGATGGATTCTCTGATGGGGAAGAGATTACAGAAGATGTAACTGAAGAATCTGTTGAAGACGTGAAAGAATCTGTACCGGAAATAGATCAAGGCTCAGAGGATTTTGTAGGATTTTCAGATGGTGAGAGTGAAGATTTTGTTAATGAAGAAGAGATAGAAGATGAAACTGATCCAGAAACTCAGGTATTTGTTGATGACAAGAATACTGTGACTGAAGATACCGATCAAAGTAATATTAAATGGAAAATTGTTGATTCTAATGAGGATGGAATGGATGATACATTAGTTATTAGCGGCAATGGTGATATGGAAAATTATAATGGGGCGAAATATACGCCATGGTTTCCATATGCTAATAATATTTCAAGTGTAATAATCGAAAATGGTGTGACAAGTGTTGGAATGTGTTCTTTTGAAGATTTTAAAAATCTAGAGAATGTTAGTTTTGGAAATTCTATAAAGCTAATAGGACAGAGTGCTTTTGAAAATTGTGTTAACATTAAGAAAGTTACGATTCCAGATGGAGTGATAAAAATAAATGGATTTGCCTTTGAAGGTTGTAGTTCTTTGGAAAAGATTGCTATTCCAGATACTATAACAGACATCGGGATGCGAGCTTTTTATAATTGTAAGAAATTAACATATGTTAAAATGTCAAAAAATCTTGTTAATTTAGGAGAAAGAGCGTTTTATAATTGCACTGGATTGAAAAATATTTATCTTCCATTGACACTGGAAAAAATTGGTAAAAGGTGCTTTTTCCGTTACATATCAAATACAGAGGAGATATATATTGACGCAATTCATTATGAAGGAACGTTAGTTGATTGGAAAAAAATTAATGGATTCAATGATTCTGATAGATGGGGATCATTAACAGAAGAGGTTCACTATGTAGCACATCACATAACTAAACCAGCAACTTGTTTAAAATCAGGGTTTGAAGAGTATTGGAGTTGCAATTCTTGTGGTGGAAAAGCATATACTGATGAAATGTGTACTCAAAAATTAGACAGTATTCCGGTAATACCTGCACTGGGACATGATTTAGATAGTGGCATAATAACACTGGAGCCAACTTGCATTTCTGAAGGAGTTGCGACATATTCGTGCCAAAGAGAAGGGTGTGACTATACAGAAACAAAATCTGTGCCAAAATCACAGAATCATGTATACAACCAGCCAACATATGAATGGAGTAAGGATAATTCTCAATGTACTGCAAAAGAAGTGTGTTCTTTGTGCGGAAATGAAAACACTGAAGTTGCAAAATCAAAAATAAATATTATTGAAGAAGCAACTTGTTCAGAGAATGGAAAAGCGCAATATATTGTTGAGTTTAAAAATACAGATTTTAAAACAAAAAATAAAACAGATATTATTCCAATGTTAGAGCATAATAATATTGAAGTAAAGTATAGAAAAGAAGCAACTTGTGATGAAGAAGGATATACTGGCGATACCTATTGTAAAGATTGTGGAAAATATTTAAGCTCTGGAGATATTATTGACGCTTTAGGACACAAATGGAATAATGGTGTAATAAAAACGAAAGCAACTTGCACAGATAGTGGAGAAAAAATTTATACATGTTTTAGATGTAATAATATTAAAAGCGAAGAAATTCCAGCATTGGGTCATTCTTGGAATGGTGGAATAATAACAAAAGAAGCAACTTGTACCGAAGATGGAGAAAGAACATATACTTGTGCAAGATGTAACGATAATAAAGTAGAAGAAATACCAGCAACAGGACACAAAATTGTAATTGATAAAATGGTTTCTGCAACTTGTACGAAGCCAGGAAAGATAGAAGGAAGCCACTGTTCAGTATGTGAAGAAGTATTAGTAGAACAGAAAACAATACCAGCAACAGGACACTCATGGAGCGAGTGGCAAGTTGTACGTGAAGCAACGGTGACAAATGCAGGTGAAAAACAGCGTACTTGTACAAAATGTGGTGAGCTTGAAAAACAGAGTATTGCAAAAATAATTCCAGCAAGTACACCTACACCAGCTCCAACAAAGGCACCACAGCCAACAGTTGCATCACAGCCAACAAATACTCCAGCTCCAACTGTAGCACCAACAAAACCATCAACCATAACAGTTACGAAGGGTAAAACAACATCAGTTAAATCAGATTCATCTTGGAAGAACGTAAAATACTCTACATCCAATAAAAAAGTAGCAACAGTAGATAAAAAGGGTAAAGTAAAAGCGGTAGCTGCTGGAACTGTTAAGATTACTGTTAAGTCAGGATCTCAAAAAGCTGTCTATACAATTGTTGTACCGGGCACAACAGCTATCAAGGGTGTAAAATCTTCTGTATCAGTGAAAAAGGGCAAGAGTTATACTTTGAAACCGAAGCTGAGTTACACAGAAAAAGCAGATAAAGTTACCTATAAATCTTCAAACAAGAAGATTGCTACTGTTTCGAAAAAAGGTGTTATAAAAGGCAAGAAAAAAGGTACTGCAACAATTACAATCAAGTCTGGTAAAATAACCAAGAAGTGCAAAGTAAAAGTTAAGTAATGTATGGAGGAAAAACGCATGGAAAAGAAGCAAGGATTTCTGAAGAAGTTTTTGGTGGTAATGATCGCAGTATTCTCATTGACTTTATTATCACCAGAAGTAGCAACACAGTTAGGAACAATGCAAACAGTACAGGCTGCAGTAAAAATTAGTTCCAAGTCTTTGATAATGGTAAAAGGTCAGAAAAAGACTTTGAAATTAAAAGGGACAAAGAAAAAAGCAAAATGGAGCAGTAGTAAAAAATCTGTGGCAACTGTATCTTCTAAGGGTGTGGTTGTTGGCAAGAAAAAAGGTATAACAGTGATTACTGCAAAGGTTGGAAGTAAAAAGTACACTTGCAAAGTCACTGTTGAAACGCCAAAGCTCAATAAAAAGTCTGTTACAATAAATGTGGGTAAGACATACCAGCTGCAATTGACAGGAACTAGACAAAAGATAAGTTGGTCAAGTAATAATCAAAATATTGTAACAGTTTCTAATAGTGGCGTAGTATTAGGTAAAAAGGCAGGAAAGGCAACAATTTCTGCTAAAATTGGGGGAAAGGTATATTGTTGTACAATTACAGTAAAAAGCAATCCAACTGTAAATATAAATTTGGGAGAATTAACTGGAAGAATAGAAAATGTCAAAAGAAAACCTGACTATCAGGCTGAGGTAATTTTAATACCACTTAATGGTTCTGCTAAAGAATTGTATTTGACTGATACATGGGATTGGGCTGTTGCAGATTTAGGAGAATATAATAAATATAACATATATGCAGGAGATGTATATGTAGCAGGAACTTATACAATAAAAAATATTAATCCTGGTAAATATGTATGCTTAATTAAGTCAGATTATTATGATGGAAATAATGATACTGAAGATCCAGATCTATTCGACAGTTTTTTTGAAGAATGTTTATCTAAACAAAACATTAATTATTTACGCGAATATGTAAGCGGTTATGTATATAACATTTATCCTGAAATAGTAATTAATCCAAATAAAACAACAAAATTGGATGAGTATTTCTGGTATTATGATGCAATTCAGGATGATGACGATTTAGATGATGATGATTTGGATTATGATATAGATAATAAGTATGACTAAAAATATTAATTATATTCTATAAGAGATTGTTTATATCTAAAAGGGATGTAACCTCACACCGAGGCTGCATCCCTATTTTTTCGCTTCCAGAATCACCATAAAATTCGACTTTTATCTGCTTCGGATTCTGCTGCTATTTTTGTGCATAAAGAAATCCCCAGACTGCCTATATCTGGGGAAATCCGTGTTGTTACTCCTATACCGGTACGGAAAGGAGGTGTTCCGTTTGGATTTATTCTTTCATTCCTTTATAAGAATAGCACATACAGTTCTAAGAATCAATATAAGAAATGACGTTCCTAGTCCGTTATATCGTATCGGGCTATTTTTCCAGTCAGTGTGCAATTAAACCACATTCACCCCTTCAGACAAAACCGAAACGGCGCAAAGATTAAAAGTACCCCCACCCTACCTATACCATACTAAAATACTATGATATATCGGCAGCAACGCACACAAGCCCAATAACCACACAATCAAAGAACCATACACGACCAACAACATATATCAGGAAAAAGTGTTCTGCATAGCTTCAGGACTGGCAGACATAGAAAAAGACATTCCCACAGCTTACCCAGATATAACCCAGACTGTACAATATCAGCCCAGATCACCACAAACCAGATAACCATACATCCCACAGCAGACAAGAACCATATAACGTTATCATGTCAGAGCGGATCACAGTACAAGTCCCAGATTTTCACATAGTAAATCAATCCACCCAAACAATCACAGCCCAACACACCCACACAGCCCGATTATTACACAACCACATTCCCATTTTAGGAATCTGTGTCAATCTGATATAACATTCTGCACTACTCAGTAATAAGCTCTACAATCAAACAAGATCCCACTCTTAGCAGAATACCACATATCAAATCATCATATCGCACCACAGCCCCTTTTTCATTCACTAGGATTTTCTCAGTGAGTACCAGACAACCTGATATAACAATTCGTTCTGTCAGATCACATTATCAGACACAGCCCACGCCAGGTACACAGAACACCACACACCAGATCACAGCCCGACACAATAAAAAGCCCATAGGACAATATAAGCCTATGGACTGTATAACTCATGGATCATTATAGATAACACCGTGTCATTGTATTGTATATCTCTTGTTATGGTCTGCATTATATCAACAGTATATACCATAGCACTACACCACATTCACAGCAGATACCACAATCATTTTCTTCTGATCCGACACAGCGCAAGCATAACAGACCAGAAATGAACCATAGCCAACACAACCGGAAGCAACACCGGAAGCCATAACGCAAAAAAAGAAGCGGTATATTGCAACCGCCTCTTTATTACTCTATGCCTAATATGTAATTGACTGCTTTTTCTGCTTTACTACTTGCAGATACGATAAACTTGTTATCGTTCCTGAGAACCTGAAGCCAACTTTCAATGTATGAAGCACTGTTTTGAAATGTTCCTTTTGTTTCAATTCCCAGATGATTTATAAGGAATGCACTTCCAAGCTCTGCAACTAATTCTTCTTTGCTGTAGATTTCAGAACCAAATGGAGCGAGTTCTTTTATATCTCTATCAAGTCTTTTCTGAGCGCCTGTTGAATGTGTAATTTCATGGAATGCTACCTGATAGAATGAATTAATGTTCTTGTATTGTTCCTTAAGTGGTACAACTACTGTATCGGTCATAGGTCTATAAAAGGCTTTATCACTTATACACTCTTTGAATGTGATATGCTCCCGATCCACATAATTTTTTATAATTCTGTCTGCTTCCTCTATAGGTTCAATCTCTGTATTGAGCTTTTCTTTCAGTGGCTCAACGCCTTCAACTTGTGAGATGTGGAATACATTGTAATATCTGAGAAGTGGGAGCTTCTTCTTTTCAATCTCGCCTTTATCGTTTTTCTCTTCTACATCAATGATCTTCCAGAAGACTACTATTTCAGATTTAGCACCTTTTTTGATGTGACCGCCTAAATTTTTCCATTGATGAAAAGTGGCGTACTCTCCGGATTTTTCCAATATAGCTTGATTTATAAGGCTGTAAGGCTTTTTGCTAACTCTGTTGAATGCACCAGACCGAACACCAGTCCAAGGCTTTTGCCATGGAATTGTTCCCTGTTCTAACTGTTTAATGATTCTTTCTGTTACCATTTCGTATACGTTTAAGCTTGCCATATGCTTGACCTCCTATTGTGTGGTGCTGTAGTTCCTTTGTTGAGATCAATTATACACTCAATACGAGTGCATGTATATTGGCAATGGTTCACAAAATAAACACTTAAAAACAGTACATAATATACACAAGAAACAAGTGCATGTTATTCTGTGATATCTTCAATATATTCTAAAATATCACCGGGCTGACACTGCAATAATTTACATATAGTATTTAATGTTTCTTTACTGGCAATTTCACCATTTCTGATTTTCTGAATTTGTGCTTCGCCCATGATTTTGTCTTTTCTTAGCTTATAGGAAGTATATCCTTTTTCTTTTAATTCTTCTAATATATCAATCTTATATTTTAACATTGTAGAAACCTCCGTTTTTCTTATATTCTATCACAAATCTACACTTAGAACAAGTGTTTTGTTTTGCGTTGAAAACAACATACACTTATAACAAGTGCACAATATGCACAAAAAACAAGTGTATATTTTGGCTGATCCGTCAATAGACATACACCTAAAACAAGTGTATTATTAAGCCATAAACAAAACAGCAACACACAAACGAAGAACAACGGCGAAGGGTGAAAACGAAGTAGCACAAGCACACCGGAGACACCTACATAATACCGAAAAGAGATAAGCAAAGATGCCTAGCAGTCGAGATTGGTTTAAAGCTCACCGGAGCTGAGTTCTTCCAATAAGAATAAAAGGACATGGAGGAAAAACATATGTGTACAACAATGAACGAATTAGAAAAAGTCGTAGCTGATTACAGATCACTTAAAGCAATGAAAGAAGAGCTTGACGCACAGTTAAAAGACGCAGAGCGTGAGATGATTTCTTACTTAGACAATAACAACAAACTTTCAGAATCCGGTAAAGATTTCACTATAAAAGTTTCAACTTGCGAGCGCCGAACACTGGACAGTAAACAGCTTGAAGCAGACCTCGGAAGTCTTGCAGATTACCAGAGAGTAAGCCAGTACAGAAGACTATACGTCAGATAAGTGGTCACAGCCACTATAAACAGGGCTTCAGGCTGTGAGCGTTGACCGTCAGAAATGGCGGTCAGGTAGTCAGACAGAAGGAGGAACAACAACATGAAAGAAACAAGATATATCAGCTACGAGGAGCCATTAAAAGGCAGAAGTTTTACAATTAATCAACTTCACGAAGTGTACAGAGATCTTGCAGACAAAAAAGAATATCCAGATTTTGACTGTTGGTTTACAGATATGTTGAAATCGGGAGTGTTTGAAACAATTTAATAGTAGAACAAGAGGCTGTCAATCGGGCAGTCCCGACAATATAAAATCACAGGAGGAAAACAACAATGATGTATTGCGAGTTTATTGACATTTCCGAATACGGAGAAAACTATATCACATTCACAGAGTATCACGATTATATTGAGCCTATTTACATGGATGCAGACTTATCCAAACAGGACTTTGTGGCATTACTGAAGGAGACTATACACCAGATGGTTGAGCCAGTAGTACAGCGAGCAATCCATAATATACCTTTACCGGATAAGTTAGCAATCGCCTTTAGTGACGAAGAGCCGGTTGAGCTTCTGGATCGTATTGCAAAGATTGACTTTGAAGCGCGAAAACTTGTGTATCAGTATTTGAAGCTGATGTTGACAATCTAGTATTAAATAGCTGTCCTATCGGCTTATCGGGGAGAAAGGTGTAGCCCATGTACAGAGTATCATTTAGTAAGCCTGGTTGTGAATATACCAGATCTTTTGACACAGCCACAGAGCGTGATAAGTTCACTGAGAGTATGAGAAAAGCTGGATATCATGTTACGACTTGGGAGGTGTAGCACATGAAGGACGCAATAAAGACCTTGTATGAACACTGGATAAACGTACATACAACCACACCAGCAGAGAAGTCAGCTTTTGAAGTAATCAATGAAGCTGCTAAAGGTCAAGCAGAACATGATCCGTTGTACGCAGCCATTGTGGATTATTCAGAAGTAATCCAGTATGAGGCTTTTAAAGAGGGTGTGCTTACAGCCTTGAGCTTATTGCACCCATTACCAGAACAGGGGGACAATAATATATGAAGGAATACGGTTTATCTGATGAAGAATTAAAAGCACTTGGAGAAAAAACAGTAGCGAGCGGAAAAAATCTATTGTTGGGTGGAAAGTCAGAGCCTAAGCAAGAACCGCAGGAAATGTGGGATGGAGATTTTGATTTCTTGATGGACTTCTGGTTTTAGAAAGGGGGGCAGAGCAATGACAGACTTAGGAAATAAAGTAATGGAATCCATGTTTGACGCATGGTGTGATGATAGATGCAAAGAAATCACGCCAGATCACAATGATTACAGTCATAATTTGGATGATGTTGTGCAATACATATGTGAGCTAACCGGAGCTTCCAGAGAGCAGAAATACCGCATTGAACATGAGCTTGAAGATCTTGTAAATCGGACAGAGAAGAACACTTTTGCAGATGGCTTTTACATAGCTATGGCGGTAGCAACAGGAAAATTATTTTAATAGCGAGGTGGTAGATATGACGCAGAATGTAAATATTGCAGTAAAAACAGAGTCAGGACAGGTAAAGAAGATAAGCCATGGTGTGATCTTCCAGCCTGAGACACAGTTTAAGGGTGGATCTGTTAAATGGTTTGATGATTCTAAGCTTATTAAGCCAGAATACAGAAAATAGAACAGTCGTTTGAGCGACTATAAATAGGACTTTAGGCTCAAAGCGTTCCCATCTACATAAG
The DNA here is from genome assembly GCF_040914025.1 of Ruminococcus sp. RTP21484sp1_RTP21281st1_A8_RTP21281_210402. Classification (NCBI taxonomy): domain Bacteria; kingdom Bacillati; phylum Bacillota; class Clostridia; order Eubacteriales; family Oscillospiraceae; genus Ruminococcus; species Ruminococcus sp. RTP21484sp1_RTP21281st1_A8_RTP21281_210402. Next base: position 90,440 of record NZ_JBCPGE010000005.1, on the reverse strand, counting down.
GTGGGAGGTAGTCGGCTAATACATAAGTAGGAGGGAATTAAAGATGGAAGCGGTAAGAGAACCCGAAGTAATCCGGTTATACAGAGAAGATGAAGTTGTTGAGCTTGTTGCAAATTATCTTCTGTCAAATAAGAAGCATGAGCAAGAGAGACAGCGTAAACAGAAAGTAAAGCAGATTGTAAGCAGACAACGTAAACGTCAGCTATTAAGGGAATTGTTGATCTCATTTCTGAAGCAGATCATAGCTATTGTTTTTATTGCACTGTTTCCGTGGGTTATCTGCAAAGTAACCGGCGATTCAGAATATTACAATATGTATTTGATGGCTGCGCCGATTGCGCTAGGAATGATTTATCAGTTAATCAAGGGAAGTTGGAGGTAATAAGGCAAAATGAGAAGATTACATTGTGTATTTCAGGACGGATTGATTCTTGGAATCTGGATGTGTCCTGATGAAAGATTCTATTACCATATTGCAGAGGCAGACGCAACAGAACCACTCACAAAAGAAGAGATATGGGAAATGCTTGATTATGCAGTGGCATTCCACAAGGGAACTGGTACAGTCAACTATTTCTGGGATATGATGGCAGAATTGGTTAAGCCTGAAGATTTACAGATATTAAAGGAACGAGCAGAAGCAATTGTTGAAGGGGGAGCAGACAAATGATAGTTATTACAAATGGAACAGAGTACATATATTTAGACGAAGAGCACCAGATCCAGAAGACAACAGATATAAGTAAAGCAAAGACATTTACATTCAAGGGATGCAGTATTTTCATAAGGGAAAACGTCAAGGCAACCAAGGGCTTTTATGCCTATGACACGGAAACACAGCGTATCTGTTACAGACGAAAGAAGAAAAAGTGTTTCCCAAAGACCACAAGAATGATGATTTACAATCAGGCAGACGGACGTTGTGTATTATGCGGAAGAAAAATCAAATATGAAGATATGACTATAGACCATATCAGACCTACGTCATTGGGTGGATCAGATTCAGTGGAAAATCTTCAGTGCACATGTCGAACATGCAACACCTTCAAAGACAAGATGCTCCCGGACACATTCTTTGATCGGATCAACGAAATCTATCTGTATCAGATGCAGAGAAAGTATGGCAAGAAACTTAAATGGAAACTGGCGAATAAATTAATTAAGAGTATGGCACGGTAGGAGGACAAGACAATGTGGACGAGAGAGATTTTAGATTATATAGAATACAATAAATGGAAAGATGAGCTTGTACCTGAGAGACTGAAGTGCTTCTTCACAACCTGGGCGTATGAGTATAGAATCGGGAAAGATCAGGACGAATGCGAAAGCTTACTGAAGAGAATCTATGAGAATGCAGAGGTAGCAGGATTTATGGACTACGAAGAGTTCAAGGAATACATGCTTCAGTTTGTGAAGTAGGATTGCACAGGGGAGTAGAAATTATCGACTCCCCTATTGAACTAACAGACAGGTAGCAGGACATAATAAAGGAGCAGAAGCACAATGAGCGGAAAACTTGATAGACGAGATGAAGTCCGGTTTATTGCCTGTCTGGAAGCAAACCATTATATTCCAGATAATAAAAAAGGCAGTGGCGGTAGCCATTACAAGTACATATCAACCCTGACTGGATATCATGTAGAGATCAAGCATAAGCAGAATATTATGATAACCAAAAGGCTGATAAGGGAAGTAAGACAAGATTTAGAGCGGAACGGCTACAGCTGTATTCCATACTGATCCACTGCTGCCTGGGCGAAATTCATTGATAATACAATGGAAAACAGCTATAATGGGAGTAGATTAAAATAAATGTTGGAGGACAAAAAGGAAGGTGACTGTAAATGCCAGCTTTAAAGGAAAATAAAAAGTATACTATAGAGGATATCATGGCATTGCCAGAGAATGAACATGCAGAACTGATTGACGGTCAGATTTATTATCAGGCAGCTCCAAGCCGTAAACATCAGGATATATCAGGTGAACTGTATGCAACTATCCATGATTATATCAAGAGAAATGGTGGACAATGTAAGGTATATCATGCTCCATTTGCAGTATTACTTAATGATGATGATTCTGTTTATATTGAGCCTGATATTTCGGTAATCTGTGACCGTAACAAATTATCAGATCGTGGCTGTGAGGGTGCGCCCGATTGGATCATTGAGATAGTTTCACCAGGAAGCCGCCGTATGGACTACATGATTAAATTGTTTAAATATCGTACAGCAGGAGTCCGTGAGTATTGGATTGTGGACTATGCAAAAGACATGGTAATGGTATATAACTTCGAGCAGAACGAAATGGAAACCTATACCATGGCAGATAAAGTACCAGTAGGTATTTATGATAATCTGGTAATTGATTTTGCGGAAATGGATATATAAGGGAGTTGGTTTGTATGATGTACCCATATATTACATTGCCAGATGAAACAGAGATTGTACATTCGCAGATTGTAACTGAATCTGGAAAACAGAAAGTAATTGTTAATTTTGAACGTCCGACAGAAACAGGATTTGACTCTGCTAGGTGTGAGATTCCAGGGAATACGTGGATTTCTGTTGTAGGATATTCTTCTGAGGAGATCAGAAGATTTGAGGAATTTCTACAAGACAATGTGGAGAATATTATGGAGAAAGCAAAAGCTAAACAGAAATCTTACTGCGACAGCAACATCAAAGAAGAGAAGATAAATGGTGTGACTTACACAATTCCAAAATCTGAAGCATACCAACATGGTATTGTAGCCGGGAACATTAGCACAATAATACACTATGGACTTTCAAAAGGAAGCTTGGTCTTTACTGGCAATTTGGATTACCGATATCATCCAGCCGTAAATGATGATTATGTTGTCCCTGATGTGCTTGTGGTACATGACCGTAAAAACCTTAGAGACACATATTATTGTGGAATCCCAAAGTTTGTTGTGGAGATTGTAAGTCCGGCTACAGTTCTACACGATCGGAAGGACAAGCTGAAGATTTATCAGGAAGCAGATGTTCAAGAATATTGGATTATATCATCAATGGAACGGTCTGTTGAGATTTATTATCTGGTAGCAGGACGGTATGTGTTACAAGATTGTTATATTCTTCAGGATGATTCGGAAGAAGATTATTACAATGCAGATCAGGTGATTACATTGAGGGAATTTCCGAATATCAGTCTGACGCTGGCAGAGATTTTTGAGAATAGGGATTGAGCATAAAAAGAGGGCTGCCGGGATGATCGGTAGCCCATAGTGGGTAAATGTAAATATTAAACAGGATCGTTTATTTTGGAGACATTTTCTAAGACTTCTTTAGCAGAATTGTATAAATCTTTAGGAATATATTTCTCAACATTAGGGAGTGCTAATTCCTCTTGTCTGTCGGATAGCCAATAATAGCATATAGTAATTAGATGGCTAAAAGCTCTTCCGGTGTTGATTTCTGGGAGGTATGGTATGCCATCACCAAGTGTATGAGGTTGAATTTCATTGATTAGATAGACAACAGAAGAATAAAACAAATTGCGGAGACTTTCTAAGTTAGGATCTTGCATATCTTTTAAGTTTGAGATAACTCCTAAAATTGATTTTAAATTATCCAAAGCAATTTTTCCTGTTTTTTTATTTCTTTCTATTTGTTTTTTCTCTTCGTCCAAATAAACAGCAACAGTTTCAAGACTGTTATTTTTTACTACTAAATCGTTGAATTTTGCAGCAAGTTGGAGTAAATCACTGAGAACAGAATTAAATTCTTCTGGGTGCATAATACTTGTACAATATGTTGGCAAATATAAGGTAGAAAAAGCAAGTTCAGGATTGACAACGATAGAGCGCTGAAAATGCAAAAGAGAAGTTAGTATTGCCTGTTGATGATGTGTATTTGCCCAATTAAATTGTTGGGTAATTCGATTTCGTATATCCTTCAGTAAGTCATCTAATTCTGATTCCAGATATAAAAAGTCCAACATATCTTCATATTGATCTTCAATATCAATTAGTTCATACCAATTTTTTATTTTTCCAGCAATAGGTTGATTGATAATTCTTTCCACATAGTCAAGTATATTTTCCTCGTCATCATCATCTAACAGAATTTTGTAAATAGAAATTAAATCCTCTTTGCTAATCTTTTTAGTTTTACCACTTTCAATATTGGCAAGCCAATACTTAGAATGTCCACTTTCTTCAGAGAGATCAGAAGCTGTATATTCGATTTCTTTTCGTTCTTCTATAATATTATTGCGTAACTGGTCAGTAATAGTAATTTTTTCTGTAGCCATGTTATCCCTCCATTCAATATTTAATATTACAATAGAAGTACAAGAAAGTCAATTAAATGTGTATTAGTATAAAAATTACTAAAATGTACAAAATACTATTGACATATCAGTTTGTACGTGATATGATGCTAACCATAGAAACAAAAAAAGATCAATGCACGCCAATGCACTGATCTTCACATGAAACGATACGCCAATACCGTTTCATATAATATGCACAGATCATCATAAATGAAGAATCCATACATAACCTTCGACAAGTTAAGTATAGTCTATTTTTCATTTCGTGACAATCCGAAACGTTTGTTCGGATATTCTGTCATATTACCCAATACATAAAAACCTATATTAGATAGGAAGAAACATAATCAAGAAACACAATCAAGCAACGCAATCAATATCGCACCATGACAACTTTATACCTGCATCTTTACCACAGCCCACAGGACTATTTTTATTTCTTTCAGTGAGACTGCTTTATTTTTTGCACCCTTTTTTAGGAAAACAGCAATGTGCATTTTACAGAATGTAATTCCTAAGAAATTGGAAGTAAGGAATGAACCAGATCACCATATTTTTTTACACAGTGGGTTACAGCTGAGATAAAGGTAGACAAAAACTTAATAGGGAGGAACTTTATGGAACTATCGAGATCAGATTTTCAAATCCTGAACGTGCTGAAAGAACACCAATGTACGAACTATCAGGAAAGCATGACACTACAGGAGATTATACCAGAGCTACCATTTTCCAGAGTGACCGCTTACAAGCGCCTGAAGAACCTTTGTGACATGGGATATACCGCAAAGGGCTGTCAGGCAGAGCAAGCCGACACTTATTACATCCTGGAAAAAGGCATTCGTGTAGCGGACATAAAAGACATAACAGAGTTGGAGTCGTGATATGTTGGTGTAATGTTTACGCAATGCCAAGATACATAAAAGTCAATATGAAGATATAGGAAGGATAGATTGTATATATGACAAATAAATTAAACAGATCAGATTACCTCATTCTGGACACACTACATGGTTCCAATATGACAGATCAATTTCATAGTATGACAATTGAAGAGATCATGGAAGAGACAGGAAATGTTCTTGGAGTTCGAATGACAGTATACCGCATGGTAACTAAGCTGGTGAAGCTTGGCTATCTTGAAAAAGGTGTTATGGACAACCATGCAAACACCTATTATTTAACAAATGATGGTCGCAAATTATTCAAGGAGGATAAAGCAGAATGAAGATCAGAGAGAATTGTTACATGTTAGGACTGGGAAGCACAGGCGGAAAAATCTACAAAGAATTTGTACAGCGTCATTACAAAGGTGCGGCGGCAAATGGCAGCGAACAGGATCACAAAGCCCTGGGAGATGTACCCAATAAATATATCTTACAAGGTTTTGACGGATTCGGTGGACACCGGGAAAGAGCTATGGATTGTCTGGCTGGAAACGAAGATTTCATCAAATTTGTTGAAGGAATCAAAGAAGACATTGTGTTTATTCTCTTTGCCGGAGGCGGTTCTACTGGATCAGGCTGTGCGCCAATTGTTGCAGAAATGCTCCTGGAAGAAAAAGACGAAGAGGGTAATCCGGTGAAGACCGTGTGTCCGGTGATTGCGTTACCTGCATCTGGTGAATCCTTGGCAAAACATAAGAACGCTTATGAGACAGTGCAGGAGCTTCAGGAAATAGAAGGTTTGGGAGCAACATTCTTCTTAAATAATGACAGCAACGAGAATTACGATTATATCAATAAGAATTTTGCAAGTATGCTGGATGAATTTCTTTCAAATGAGAGTTACGGCAGACAGAACAATTTTGATGAATCAGAGCGTCTGGAAATGTTGAAAGACAGCGGAGCAATGGTCCTGAGCGTAACAGGAGATGGAACAGATAGCAAGATCAAGCTTGAAAAGCTGACTAAGAGTGGAATCTTTGCACCAATCGAGGATAACTACATCTGTGAGAATATCGGTATCATTCATTCTAAAAATGATAAGTCAGATATTGACTCTGAGGATGTAATTGCAGAAGTAGGAAAGCCAGATAATGTATTTGAGGGCTTCAATGGCAGGAAGACAATCATTGCTGCAAGTGGCTTGGATTATCCGGTATCTCATGTAAAGAAGCTTGGCGAATTGGCTGTAAAAGCTAATGCGGAACGTATGAGAAATAAGAAAAGCACCAGAGCAAAGCTTGGTTCACTGGAATTACCGGAAGTAGATATAACAGAGCAGAAAGAAGAACCTACAAAGAAGAGAATGACAAAGTTGGAACTTCTGAAAAAGAGAAGAGGACAGTAAAGGTTAAGTACATCTTATGTTATGTCAGAGAAAAGTCATGTATCAATAGTGAGGATATGAAGTATATGGAAAAGCAGCGTAATGACTTAGCCGTGTTACAGAAGAATGGTTTAATCCATCTGATCGGCAAGTCTGAAAATAGAATACCAGAACCAAAATTTAAAGGTGGTACTGTACCATGGTTTGACGACACAAAATTACTGAAAACCAACCGAGCAGGAAAATCAGCCAGAGGTTACGAAGTAATCAGTAAATAACCGGATTCAGGCAGTGGATACAAAAAGCTGCTGCCTGATCCACCAAAAGATAAGGAGAATATGAGTATGGGATATTACGTTTTAGACGAAATTGAAAAAGGCGATTACAAATTTTCATTAGATACATTCCTGGGTGATCCAGCTGCAAATATTTGTTGCTGGGTGTACTACAAAGGTAAGCCGTTAAATATTGAGGGTACAAACGACCAGGTTCATAAAGTATTCCCACAAGATCATGGTAGCGTAAACAGGAGTCACTTGTATAACTTTATCAATAAATTTATCAAAGACGAAGCATACAGAAATCAGTATGTGGTAAAAGGACGAACCAGATAATTTTCTTAGAATAAATTAGAAGCAAAATGAGAAGTAACAAGTGAACAGAAGTAAGGCAGTAGAAAATTGGCCGTCAATGATAAAAAGGAGAAAACGGATATGAGTAATAAATTAGTGAAGAAAAGCAACCTTGGAGACCTTAGTTATAGTGATCTGGGACTGGATGTTAGCTTCCAGATCCTTGAAGCACCTTATCTTGAAGACGGCACAAAGATGCTTTTTAAGATTGATGATGTTGAAAATTTCTGTGCATATAACTTAAATGATTTTGCAGATTTTGGCAGCATTTTACTATTGAGACAAAATGACACATTCTTCTTTGCGTGTATTGATAAAGCAAAGAATGACATTGCTTATATCAATGAAAAGACGCATCCTCAAATGTACAAGGAAATTGGAGATATTGTATTTGAAATGGCAATGGACACATATGGACATTATTTCTCTGGAATTGTTGTTCTGGTAGAAGTTGAACCAAATACATATAAAATGATTGAGAAATAGAAGGAGAGCTAAGATATGCAGAGTATTGAAGAGAAAATTTATGAGGTGTTTTGGGACAAGAATATTGCCAGAATGATTAATAGGGCTGATCTTTTTTCTTTCTTGAAACAGTATGTTAATCCCGGGCTTTTAACCAGATCCAGCAAATCTGAGCTTGTACACGATCTGAAGGAATATATGACTACTGCTAATCTGGAATTTATTGCAGAACGAATGGAGAGTTTTGGCTTACCAATGGTGGACACTGTGAGCGTATTAGACACAACATCTTATGCGGTGAAGAAACTTGTAGACAATGATACATTGCGTATTGTTGGAACCTTTAAAGGTGGAAATCAGCGTATTCCATACAAATTATGCAGTGTCCTGGATATTCTGGATATTTCCCATGCCGGACTTTTGGAGAAGAAACAGCAGCCTGTTTTACCAGCAACAGACGAGAATATTGCCAGTGCCCTATACACTATAAATAAATCTGCAAAAGTGTCCAGAGATACAAAGAACCGTAGTTATTATAACAGGAAATTTCAGTGTTGCGGAGCTGCTAAGACAAGAATGCTCAATTTATATCATCTGAAGGATGCTGTGCTGAAAAAACTTCAGGAAGAAGACCGGGTGGAATATCTTGGAGTCAATCGACAGGTATTTGATTATGGACCAGACAGTTTCCTGCGTTTGTATCGTATTGGTGATTTTACATTTCATATTCCGTGCCAAAAGGATGAAGTAAACGAGTTGGAAATTTTAGATGAAGAAATTGACGGTGAAATCAGTGCTGAGAAGACAAGAAATGTAGATATAAATTTTAGACAGGCAATGTTGCTGTTGGAAAATTACAGTGGAGTAAAAGCAGCAGGTACATACAATAAGAAACCTGAGTTTTATTAGAATGACTTTCTGTACAAATAAGAAGTATTACACGGCGGTAGACCTACCACAATCTACCGCCAGGAAGGAGAGTGTGCATGAAACCACCAAAAGAATACCTGAAGAATCTGAAGCACCATACGATCACAGAAAAGATGTTATCCGATTGCATTTATAGCATAAATAACAGAGCACTCAACAGTCGTGATAACGAATACAAGTATACACATTACATCCCTAATACATACGGCAACGCCAATAAGTACCACAAAAAGAAACTGGAATACTACCAGATGAAGAAAGTCCTGTTATCAATCCTGGAACCAGCTCATATCCAAAAGGGTGAAGTTCTGCAGCGAAAGCGTACATATGACTATGAGGAAGGTTACGAAGATATATTAAAATCTGGAAACTACGTCAACAACAGTGGCTTCTACGATCCAGACAGAAAGGAACACGTTGAGTTCGTGGTGCAGATGATTCCAGAGACAGTCTATTATTTGACATACACACTAAGTAACCGGACATTTCGTGTACCACTGGAAGAATCTGAGATTAAACAGTATCCAGATTTAGAAGTAGTAGATGTAGGACGGATAACGCCAGTATACGGAGATATTACCGCAGATATGTTATCGGTTCAGTTTGTGGAGAAGATTCTGCTGCTGATAAAGAACAGAAACTACACGCTGATTTTTGAGAATAACACAGAGCAGGAAACAGAAGTAAAAGATGAACTGGCAGCAGAACCGGTTAGTGTTGAATGAAACGGCGGCCATGCTGGAAGAATAATTAAGAATGAGAGGAAAACAAACATGTATAAAGGACCAAAGACAACAATGTATATTGTACGTTCACTGAATATGGTGAACTGGCTGTGTAGCCATGGCTTCAAAATTTTAAAAGTGGAAGATTCTGAGAAAGATGAAAAATTGAAGGTGTTCTTTTTTGAAGAATCTCCGGCCTTACATCACACAATGATGATGTACCGAAAGGAAGTGTGATTGTATGGCAAACGGCAAAGCAGCAATTAGTCAGTATTTCTCAAACCTTATTGGAGAAGCGCTAAAACAGTATGATTGCTTTTATATAGATAAGTATGAAAGGCTGGATAAACAGAATATTTCTACAGAACATATAGATTCAGCTTTTCTTATATAAAGCAATTTAGAACGTTCTTTCCGGTGGTTTCAGATAATCCAATCACCGGAAGGAATTCTAAGAATAAATCAACAGTTAAATAAGAAGTAACATATGGAGGAAGATAAGAATGAAATCAAAATATTTTAAATCATTGGAGGAAATAATTCATGAACACAGAAGAAAGAACAATTACAATCGTAGACGATATCATGGGATCTGGCAAAAGCACCTGGGCGATCAATTACATTAATGACAATCCGGACAGGAAGTTCCTTTGTATTGTACCGCTCCTGTCAGAATGCGAGAGATTCAAGGATGGCACAGACATTGATATTGTTGATCCGGAGAAATGGGGTTCCAAATGGAAACATTTCAGATGGCTTGTAGAGAATGAAAAGAATATTGTCACAACGCATTCGCTCATTCAGAAGATGGACCTGGATATGCTGGAACTGCTGAAGAGTAAGGACTATGTTCTGATGATTGATGAATGCCTGGATGTACTTGATACCTATAAGATAACCAAGGATGATATGAAGATTATTTTTGAGCAGAAGCTTGTCTCTCTGGATGATAAGGGCTTTCTAATCTGGAATGATGACAAGAAGTATAAAGGTGTATTCGGAGACATCAAGCGCTTGTGCAGTTTCAAGTCACTTATGGGATTTAAGAAAGAAGACAGCGAAGAACTAGCAAGAATCATCATGTGGAATTTTCCAGTAGACTTCTTTAAGTGCTTTGAAGAGAGCTACATCTTTACATATCTGTGGGAAGGTAGCATTCAGAAGTCATACTTTGATATTCACGGCATTCATTACGAGAAGTATATGCTGGACTATGACAGAAAGTTGATTAAGCATAATAAAGAACTGGAATATGAGAAGCGTAGAAAAGTGGTTGATCTGATAAACATTTATGAGGGCAAATTTAACAAAATTGGTATGAAGATTGGAAAGACTAATCCTCTATCAAAGAACTGGTACGAAAGTAAGAGGAAAAGCAATCTGTTTATGCTGGAACAGTTAAAGGCAAATACAGAGAATTTCTTCAGAACAGTTTCTAAGACCAATTCAGAAGATAATATGTATACCGTGTTCAAGTCATATACCAAATATATTAAAGGTAAAGGGTATTCGAAAGGTTTTGTCCCATGTAATGCCAGAGGAACGAATGAGTTCAAGGACAAGAAAGCGCTGGCATATCTGGTAAACTTTTTTATGTCACCGGAGATTAGACAATTTGTTAATCATTATGATCTTATCTTTGATGAAGATATGTGTTCCTTATCAGCATTGTTACAATGGATGTGGAGAAGTCAGATTCGTAATGGTAAACCGATTGATATTTATATTCCAAGTGAGCGTATGAGAGAGCTATTAAATAATTGGATTCAAAATTGTTATGTCACTGAAAAGGCAGCATAAAATAAAAATGTGCAAAATGAGCATCAAAAACTGCACATTTTGATTTTTAAACCCTTTATTTTACTGGGATTCCGAGCCTCTTTTGTAAAGAATAAAGATGGAAAAATAATATATAGATAGAATATTCAAAAACATCAAAAATGTTAATATTGTTATAATTACATGATGAATCAACAAACAATCAATTTCGAACGAACCAGCTGTGAAGCGTTAGCGAACAGATGGTGAAGTGATGACAAGCATCTTTAGATGCGCGGCAGTAATCTGGTGGAACACCAGGCAAGTAAGATAAAAATCACTTAACTTATCTGTCGTTCCGACAGGGGCTGACGCATTCACTTCGCTAAAGCTACGTTCATTTGTCATCACTTCACAATTTTTCGCTAACGCTTCAAAATTGTTCGTTCTAATCAGATAATGTAATAATATTTATCGTTTGTGAGAAGAAAGATATATATAACACAATATGATCTGGATTGGTTGCCTGGTTCAAAAGGGTTCTCTGAAATGTAGATACCTACACCAGGTATACAAGATTAACTGTTGCAAGGAGTAACGAAACGTGACACCCATACATGTTGATTGCTTTGATAAGGGAGTCAATTCAGTGGACACCCATGTATTAATCTTCCAGGACGGATCAGGCGGTAGCAGCTGTTTCTATAGCAATGACTATTTTGCATGAAATCGAGGGTAAAACGGATGATGATTTTCCAGATTGACAATTTAGCATTGCTTGATATCTGGGTGAAATTATCTCTATATAGATGGAGATATGTGCTTACTGAGAGAGTAAGATTTTTGAGCTGTTGACAGAATCATGTTGGACTTTACTGTGCAATTTTCGCTGTGAGATTTTGCAGAATAAATGAAAAACTGAATAAGAAGAATTGTATGTAACTGGATGAATGATCTTTACTAGGAAATTCCCAGTGAAAAATAAACCACAAAAATTTAAGATCAAAGGAGAGTAACATTATGGCAAACAAAAACTTACAAGGAACAATCGAGTATTACATCAAGGGGCAGTACGGACTTATTAAAGGTGAAGACGGTAAAGAGTATTGCTTCGGTAGAAAGGCGGTAACTGCAAGAGCGAAACTTTTCAATGGTGATGTTGTGAGATTCACAGTAGATCAAAAGCACCATATTCTTGCTTCAAAGGTTACATCTTACGTAGCTGTAAGATCAAAAATCAGGAAAGCATTGGCAAACAAAGGATATAGCTTCCAGAGTGAAAAAGGCGGTAAGTGGAGCATCATTGTAAAGAATGGTGATCGGAAGATGGTTCTGGAAGAATACGGACATATGACTTTACCAGAAGTTGCAGAATGGGTGAAAAGTGCTAAGAAACTTACTACGGAGGATATTGATAAGATGTTTGTAAAGAATGATATGAAGAGCAATGTAAATAAAGAGAAGAGCAATGTGAAGAATGATGACTGTAAGATTGGTGGACACGTTGTACCGGATAATATGGCAAAGAATTTTGGTGCTGTTGAGGTAGATGGTGCTGTAGATGTGCCAGATCATACTTGGGATGAAGAGGCAGAAATGGAGAAGGACACAGATAGATTCCATGTCCTTGCTTGATGATTGACTAACCTTTTATTTGCTACATCAGCTTTTGGTATTGCTCGTCAATATGCTCTGAACTGATTTCTGGATCATCCTGTTCCAAAGTAGCATTCAGGCAGAGTTGATTGTATACAGCAATAGCTTTAAGCTGATCGGCAGGAAGGTTAAGTGCTTCTTCATCTGCGATTTCAATGAATCTCATATTTAGTTTTCCTCATCCATTATTTTGTGTTGATGCTTACACATATTATACGAATGAGACTCGTTGAAATCACACGAAAATTGAAAAAAGTTCGAATTTTTTTGAAAATAAATCATTTTTTTAATGAGAAGTGGTTTATAAGGATAGGACGAATAAGAGATAGAGCAGTAGTGTTGGTTACAATTCCGGTATCTACAAGATCCTCTAATTCAGGAATCATTTCTGTAAGGGCTTTGTAGTTTTGGAGAGTTTGAACAGTAAATCCCATTTCCGCTGCCAAGTCGGATTGGGATTTTGCCAAAACCGAATTATTCGGCTTTGCCTCTTGGTATTGATTTCCATGATCACCACCGTGTTCGATTCCATAAATCCGTTCCAGTTCTTTAATTCTTAGACCAACTTTTTTAGCACTACCACCTATATCTCCACGCTGGCGGATGTTGGTTTCGATTACTATTTATAAGGAGAAAATTTATATGAAAGAAAATGATAATAATTCACTTGCAGAAACATTGGTAAATTACGAAATGCTCATTGAAATGATTCCTGAGTTGGGAGAAGTTGTCTATACAGGTATGGTAACGTTGGATGCAGCAAAAGCGGTATTCCAGGAGTTATCAGAGGTAAACCAAATTGATTTTGTGGAATCTTTGGACTGTGTGAAGCGGATGTTGCAACAACGTGATAGTAGAATCAAAGAGATGGAGAATGATATAGCTGCAAAGACTGTTGTGGAAACTCCGGCTGATTATATTCCATTGCAGAAAGCTAACAGAGACATGGAACGTCAGAATGAATTTTTAGAAGCAAGGATCAGAAAATTGGATAAGGAAAACGGACAGTTGAAACGTCAGCTTGCAGAGCTTCAGAGAAAGCAAGATCCAGAACAGGAACGTTTGAAGAAGATCCATGAGGCTGTGCAGCTGTTCAGTGTAAAGACAGAAATCTATCTGAAGGACATGGACAAATATGCTTGGTTACTAGATGATTTGCAGAATATTCCGGAAGAGGATTTTAAAGAATATGTTAGATCAATTAAGGTTGTAAAGAGTTGGGCGGTTAGCATGGACCAGAAAGTTGACGGATTGATGGACAAAGTTGGGTGATCTGTGCCGGTGACACTCCGGGAGGATGAAATTTTTCCTCTTAGGGGTGTTTTGACCGGATTTTTCTAAAAATTGGCAAAATTCTCAAAATGGCAAATCGTAGAATGCAGGAAAAATAAGGGTTTTTCGGGGGGCGATTTTCCAATAAAACTAATATTTTATGGTGATGGTTTTGAGGAAAACTTATAGGTGCATATCGGGGATTTTTGTGCGGTAAGAAGCCCAGAGGAAAATGTCCCCTGGGCTATTGCTTTATCTTTAGACCGAATGCTTACTTGATATTCTAATCGTCTTGGATCACAGATAATATATAGGAAATCCTGCTGCCAAATATCTTCCGGTAATGGGGAACGAAAAAAGTATTACGCTGGCAGCAGGTTTTGACGTTAAAAGTTTTTGGACAGGCGAAAACATCAAGAATTATATGGGATTTAGATATATTGAATATCATTTGCATATAGAGGGAATTACTCTTTTGGGTAAAAAGATTAACGGTTAAGTAATTTTTTGAGTGGATAAATGCTGATATTTACTGTGTTTTCAGCGCTGGAACAATTTCTGCGTATAGGGGAAAATTAATATTTGGACATTATGAAATTTTGACAGGCGAAAAACGCAGTATTTTCAAGGCAGTACGGATTTTGAATATCGTCTGGTATATAGAGGGAATAAAAATGGTATTGAGTAAGAATGCAAAATTGGCGAATAAGCAAAAATCGACCTTTGATAAAGTCAATAAAAATAAGGTTTTTTCAAAGGTGCAACAATTACCACGTATAGAAGAGATTACCAAAATGAGTAAAAAACGGAGTCATTAGCAAATTTTAATGTCCAACAAACCCAGTAAACATAAGGCATTGTGAAATTAGAATAAATTCCACTTATAGGGGGAAATATCAAAACCTAGCATTATGGTGCAACAAGAACTTTTGGACAAATCATTGATTTTGCCAACGAATATAAGTGTTTACCGAAGGCCTAATAACTTCCCATATATGGAGAGAACGAAAATGTGATTCTTGCTTACTGCATTCGGCACTTTTTGACACGTGGCAACACCATATAAAATAAGGAATTGTAACACATTAAACAATTTCTCTACTATGGAAGGGATTACCAAAATAAGTAATCTGTAAGAAAACTAAATATTGAAAAGCTATTAAGAGCGTGCCGGTGATCTGGTGCGTTCTTTTATTATGCGAAAAATTATATTAACGAAAGGAGCAACATAATTATGAAGTTATTTGAAATTGTAAAAAAGTACCTCGAAACTAACGGTATTTCTATTCGTTATTTTTCTGACTGCATTGGTGTGAGTCCGAATGTAGGCGGTAAATGGCTACGTGGAGATATTAAGAAACTCCCGGCTGAGAAGATGGAAAAAATATATGCCTTCCTGAATGAAGAATACCATACAACGGTTGATGAAATGAAACTAACAGATAAGGAGAACAAGTAACATGAACAACAATTTTGAAATTAATGACTGGGTGAAAATCACCATGAAGAACAAATCAGTAATCTGCGGTCAGATTGCAGCATTTGGAAAAAAGCTTGTAGAAGGTGAAGAGCATGATTTCTACCAGGTACGTGTATTGGATGATCGTGAGACTACAGTATTTGATGTGCAGATGCAAGCTATTGAAAAGATGTACACGAATGTGGAATTGCAGGACTGGGTTATAGAAATTGCTGCTAAATATGGAATATATGTAGGTGATAATTTGGATCTGAGAAGAAAATTAGCAAATAGCGTGATTGGACTTGCCGGACACTGGGCTGAACTTTCTGAAGATGAGAAAAAAATATTCGGCTATTTTGCGGCTAATCCATCAATGGTTATGGCAATTATGGGAATGGCTAATACATATATGTCTTGCTATATGAGTACACAGGCTGATTTTATAGAATATGTAGAAAAACAAGCCGAAAAAGATAAAGCTGAACAGGACAAGGGTATAGCTGGTTTTATGGAAAAATACTATCCAAAAAGTGATAATTCCCCTTTGTCTGGGTATGGATTATCTGGTTATGGAGGAGAAACATCATGGCAACGTATAAATCACTAGAATCTCTGAAAGCTGCAATCCTTAAAGAAGTCCGTTCCGCTGTAGATGCAGCCGCGCAGGAATCCAAGAATGTTCTTCAGAAGAATGTGGATGAATTTTACTCTATTCCGGAAGGGCGTTATCACAGAATTGGAATGCTTCAGGCAGCGCCACAACTTGACTCTGTGTTTGAGACTAAGAATGGAGCTATGGCGCAGATTTCTATTAATACTGGTACACAGTACGATCCTGCTGGAAGAGACACGGAGACAATCTATGGTTATGCTGAGGCTGATGGTCTGATTGGTAAGGGATATTTCTGGGAAAGAAGCAAGGAAGAAATTCCGAAGATACTTGAAGAAGAAATTGAGAAGAGATTAGGGTAAGGAGTTTAAAATTCTATTATATTAGAAGACATTATTTCTATTTTAGGTTAATCTAAAAAATTCGTAGCTATTTTATATCATGTGGGAAGGTTCTCTTCCAACAAAAAATCAAAAAATAAATTTAGATCCTGGGACGCCGGGATTTAACTAAAATGAAAGGTAATTGGTAAATTCTAGAATAAAGTGATTACGTAATCCCCATAAGGTAATGGGAATTGAATAATAATAAATTATGTGAAAATAAAAAATGGGAGCTTGTAAATTTTTGTGAATTTGATAAGTATGCAGAAAAATCATATTGTGCTATTCATAATGTAGATTCATCAAAAAATCTTGGAGATATAACTAAAGTTGATGAAGAGAATTTATCTCCATTCAATATGATTTGTGGTGGAAGCCCTTGCCAGGATTTTAGTGTAGCTGGTAAACAAAAAGGATCTATATGGACTTGTAAGGATTGTAGTCATGAATATAATCCACTAACTGTCCATTGGTCCGAGCGTGATAAATGTCCTCATTGTGGAAGTACAAATCTTGAAAAAACTCGCTCATCACTTCTTGTGGAATATCTAAGAGTTATTCGATCAAACAAACCCAATTTTGGTATTTATGAAAATGTAAAAAACATTGTTGGTAAACAATTTAAAGAAACAACATTTAAGTTATTTACTGATGAATTAGAAGAATATGGTTATAACGTATACTGGAAAGTGCTCAACGCAAAGCATTATGGAATCCCTCAGAATAGAGAAAGAGTATATCTTATTTTTATTAAGAAAGAACTGGATAATGGGGAGTTTAAATTTCCAGTGCCATTTGACAATGGTACACGTTTAAAAGATATTCTCGAAAATAAAGTAGATGAAAAGTATTATATTTCAGAGGAAAAGGTTAAGAAATTTATAAAGAATATTCATACATACGAATCTAATACTTCTAATGAGCAGCATTTTATTGGAAATATAAATCGTCCAGATTTAGGAACAGGATATGCTGGTGGTGTATGGGACAAAAATAATATAAGTCATACATTAACAACAATGCAAGGTGGAGGTAGACAACCGCATATAATGACAGGAATTGTATCTAACTGTGGTGAAAAATTTGAAAAAGAAATTGATGTTGCAAACACATTACTTGCAAGAGATTATAAAGGTTTTGGAAATCAAGGTATGAATGCAGTTGTTGAAATTCCACAGGCAACTAAAAAAGGGTATATAGAATGCGAAGTAGGTGGTGTTGCAGATTTATCTTATCCGGATTCGAAAACAAGAAGAGGTAGAGTACAAGAGTGTGGAAATATATCACCTACAATTACTGCGACAGAAACTGGCGTATGTAAGATTGAATACGATGATAAAATTATTTGTGCAAGTCGAGGAAGAAATCCAGAAAATCCATCAGATTGCACTCCTGGAGCACCGACTGAACAGAGATTGGAATTTAACCATAATGGTTGTAAAAATACATTGACTTCTGTACAAAAAGACAATTATGTTTTTGAAACTAATAATATTAGAATTAGAAAATTAACACCAAGAGAATGTTTTAGGCTTATGGGATTTTCTGATAATGCGTTTAATACAGCAGAAGAGGTGGTTAGTAACACTCAGTTATATAAACAGGCAGGAAACTCTATTGTGGTAGATGTTTTATATTATATTTTTATTGAATTATATAAAGTTATGCCATATTTGTTTGATGATTTGAGATTAAGCAGTTTCTTTTCCGGCATTGGAGCTTTTGAATGTGCATTAGATAGATTGTATGAAAGTATTAATAAAATTGAGAAGAGACTTGGATAAGATGAAAATTGCAATTATTGACGCTGATCTGATTGGAAGATCAAAGCATAGATTTCCGAACCTGGAAATGAAGCTACTGCAAGGTATCTGGCTGAGTTTGAAAAGAGATATCCGCAGATAGCAGAAAAATATTTCGATATAAAATGGAATAAATAAAAAATATAAAAAATACTCAAATAAATATATCTATAAACACATCAAAAAGCCATATATTATCGGCAAAATTCATACATTTATTTAAAAAATAAATATATATAAAAATATAATAATACTCATTTATTTATATTTATTATCTTATAAAACCCAATGATTTTATAACAAAATAGCATAAATATATATTTATATATCTTTTATTATTATGAAAAATATAAATATATTTACAATAAACAGAATAAAGGAGGATGCAAAAGATGAGTGATTTTGTAATGCAAATTGGAGCTGACCTGGATTTATCTAAAGTCCAGGAACAGCTTGATTCTATAAAAAAACAAAAAGTAACTCTTGATATTGATATTAAAGGTAATGATGATGCACACAATCTGGCAAAGAGCATTGAAAAAGGATTGAAAGCCACAAAAATTGATACATCAGGATTGAGTAAACAGTTAGCAGACGCATTTAATATTACGGACAAATCGGTAGTGAATAAGATTAAGAGCCAGATTAACAGCGTAATGTCTGAGCTTGGAAAAACATGGAACGGTAAGGAGTTCAATTTACAGGGTGGCAAGGGCAAAGCTTTTATATCTGGGCTGAGTGATCTTGCGAATAGTGTTTCTCAGAATGCCAATATTATTCAGGGAAAAATGGGGATTTATGATCAGTTCTACAGCTATTTCAAAGACAAGAAGATATATGTATCAGATGATTTGAAGAAAGCATTGAGCGGTGATGATTATAAGGAATTATTGAACAATAATATAGGTCACATTGTCAGGGATGCAAGCAAGGGCGTAAGCATTGATTCTATCTGGGGCGAAATGACAAGCATGTTCCCGGAACATTTTGCGGATAATATTACCAACCAGGCGGACCAGATTAAAAGAGCCTTTGAAGTATTAACGCAAGCACGACAGGATATGGTACAGACGATATCTGCACAGGACATGACACCGGAACAGTTTTCTGGTATTAAAGCAGACGCATTCGATGAAGTTATATCTATGGCTAATCAAATGAGGGAAAGACTTCAGCAGAATATTGAGACTGCTTCAGAAGGTGTGAAGAATACATACGATCTTGATGTGGATATTAATACAGAGAAAATTGTATCTGATATCCGGAATGCTATTCTGTCTGCTACCTCTGGTGCTGAAGATGCAGTTCAGATTAATGTGAAGATCAATGATGAAGAGTTGCTATCACAGATGAGGTCTGCAATCAGTCAATTAGCAACTGGGGACGAGCCAGTACAGGTAGACATTCAAGTAAATAAGCAGAGTTTGGAAGCTGATCTGGAAGTTGCACTGAAAGATGTAGAGTTACCTATTAAGTTCAAGATTGATTCAGAACAGATGGCAGCTGATATCCAGGCGGCTGTTAATCAGATCACAGACGTTGAAATCAACTTGAGGGTTAATACGGATAGTCTGCGAAGCTCTGTTGAGGGTGCTGTGAACAATGGTGGAAGTAATGTCCCGACGGTTGATACATCTGGAATGAGCGAATTACAGAATATTCTTAATGGTCTTAATAACGCAGGTGTCCAGGGACAGAGTGTGTTCCAGAGTTTTGGCAATACACTGAAAGACGCTTTTAGCACATTTACCGCAGCAAATTTGTTGACTGATGCTATTTATAAAGTTGGTGACGCTGCCAGAGATGCAGTGAGTACGGTCAAAGAATTGGACGATGCCACAATAGCTTTGCAGCTTGCCACGGGAGCTAATTATAATACAGTTCATGGTATGATGAATGATTATAATGCACTGGCAAAAGAGTTGGGATCACTTACTACACAAGTTAGTGAGGGTGCAGATGCCTGGTTGAGACAGGGAAAAAGCATTGAGGAAGTAAATAACCTTGTAAAATCATCAATGGTTCTTTCTAAAGTCGGTGATATGTCCTCTGAAGATGCAACCAAGTATCTTACCGCAAGTTTGAATGGATATAAATTACAGGCTGATGCAGCTGAGTCGGTAGTTGATAAGATTTCGTCAGTTGACCTCGTTTCGGCTACAGATTCAGCCGGTCTAGCTGAAGCAATGTCTCGTGTTGCTGTTACTGCGGATCAAGCCGGAATCTCTATGGACCGTCTATTGAGTTATGTGGCAACTATCGGTGAAGTCACACAGCAAAGTATGTCTACTGTGGGAACTGCTATGAAGTCTATTCTAACTCGTATGACTAATATAAAAGCCGGGAAGTTGGAACTGGTAGACGAGGACGGAACTACTGAGAAGCTGTCTGATGTTGAAGCTACACTTGCAAACGTGGGAATTAATCTTAGAAAAACAATGACGGAGTATAACAGTGCTTCAGACGTATTAGATGCACTTGCTTCCAAGTGGGATACATTGAATCAGGCACAGCAAAACGCCATTGCGATTTCTTTTAGTGGCCAACGCATGCAGAATCAATTTAGAGTCCTCATGGAGAATTATGACCGTGTACAGAAGTACACAGACGTTGCTGCAAATTCAGAAGGCAGTGGTGAGCAAAAGTTTGATCTCTACTTGGAAGGACTTGAAGCAAAAACCAATTCCTTAAAGGCTTCCCTGGAATCATTATCTTCCAGTGTGATTTCTCGTGACCTATATGCTGGATTCTTGGATGGATCAAAAGCAGTTGTAGACTTCACGGAGAAAACAGGACTTCTCAAAGGAGCATTGGCAGGACTTGGAACAGCTGGTGCGACCTATGCTCTTAGTCAGTTAGTAAGTATGGCTACCGGTGCAACAAAAGAATTTTCCAATTTGTCAAATGCTCTGAAGATGGTTAAAGCAGCGGAGTCCACAGGAACATTTGACACTTCTAATATGGCAAGTCTAATTAATCTCACGAAAGGTCTTTCAAAATCTCAGACCAAACTTGTATTATCCAGTACAGCATTATCAGATGCACAGAGAGTAGCAGTGCTGATGGGGCAAGGCATGACTGAAGCACAGGCGAGTGCTGCGGTTGCTTCTATGGGATTAGCAAGTGCTGAAACGACTGCTACCGGAGCAACAGTTTCATTGAGTTCTGCGCTTTCTGGGTTAATGTCAACGTTGTTAGCAAATCCTCTGATCTTAATTGCTGCAAGTGTAACAGCTGCCGTATCCGCTTTTTCCGCATACAAAAGATCAATTGAAGAAGCAGTGGACAAAGCGCAAGAAGCTGGAAACGCTTGGGAGGATAATAATACCTCATTGCAGAGCAACATTGATAAGATTACGGAATTACGCACAGCATTGGATAATGGCACACTGACTGAAGAGGAAGCTTATCAGGCGAAATCTGATCTGTTGGAAATCCAGGATTCCTTAACAGAGAGCTACGGTAATCAGGCACAGGGCATAGATTTAGTGAATGGTTCATTGGATCAGCAGATTTCCAAACTGAAGGAGTTATCTACTGAAGAATCCAAACGTTTCCTGAATGAGAATAAAAAGGGTATTGATGAAGCTGAAAAGCAGATGGAGAAGAATAGACATACATTCTTAGGACAGTATTTTGACGATGGAACCAGTCAAGCTACAGCAATAAATGCAGCTGTAAAGAAATTGCAAGATAAATACGGTGCCGAGGTTTTTGACCTGCAAAAGGGTTTTGATGATATGGGTACTGTAAATATTCAGTTCAATGCTGATGCAAGTACCGCTAGCGAAGCTTTAAATGATTTTATGAATGAGATGAATACGATTCAGGAACAGTATGGTGAAAATGATGTTTTGAACGGGTTATTATCTAATGCTTCAAGTGGTTTAGAATCAGCAAATGAGGTGTTGACAGAATATCAGGACTTATACAACCAGGCGAAACAAGCTGAGTTATTTTCCGATAAACAACAATACTCTGGGAAGACTGCGTTGGAATGGTTAAATAAATACGAAGGCGCTATAAATAAATACAATGATGCAATATCAAATGGAAATGCAGACGAGATTGCAGATGCAAAGCAATATTATGATGATATCAACAAGAGTGTTCAGGTTCTTATGAACACAGATGCCTCTAAGTATTCCTCACAATTTAAGGAGATTGGAGATCAGCTAAACACGGCTGCCATAAAAGCCAATGAGTTCAACCAGGCTTTATCCGGTGAGGGTGAAAATGGATTCCAGAAACATTTACAATCTGTAGCTGAAGAGATCAAGAAGTTAAATATGGATGATTCAGACTTTAAGGCTGCTGTTGGTTCAGGTGATGTGGATTCCATTAATTATCTTGTAGAAGCTGCTAAAAATGCAGGAATCATTACTGGAAAATCTGCTAGTGAGATTCAACCTTTAATTACGGCATTGGGAAATCTGGGTTATATCAGCAATATGTCCGCAGATGGATTGGACAATGTAGCTGATAGTGCAAGCAATGTGGATATGTCCTTCTCTGATCTTGCGAAAGAGGACAGTTCAAGCTTATTGCAAGAAATCAGTGCTGTACAAGGGGCATTAGATTCTCAGGCTATTGGCGTATCAGTCAGCTATGATGATTTTAACTCTGACGCTCTGGCTGATTATAGATCGGCTTTGGAATTCGTTAATGGAAGTTTGGTACTTAGCGAAGAGAATGTTAAAAAATTAACAAAAGCAAAAGTGGAAGAACAGGTTGCTACCAATAACACAGCAAAAGCACAGAAACAGCAAGAATACTTAGAAAATGCCAAGCAGATTGAAGCTTTGCGCCAGAAACTCATTGACAATACAGACGCAACAGGTAAGAGCGCAGAGAGCATTCAGGAACAGATTGACGGATTACTTGCAAGCAATGATGCAATTGTGGAGCAGTGCGGACAACTTGATTTATTAAATTCTTCATTGATGGAGTCCATAGGAATTTATCAGCAGTGGAAAGACGCACAGAATGCTTCTGAATCAGGTAATATGTTTGACGATGCAATTACGGCATCTAAACAGATAGATGATGTTTTGAATAACACAGATTCAGATATCTATGGAAGAGTTGGACGTAAAGATTATCAAGCTTCTTTGGATTTTCTTATTCCTGATACGGTCGATAGCACAGATGAAAATGCAATCAATTCCTACTTGAGCAGTATTGACAATCTGTTTACTCACAATGAAAATGGGGAAAGAGCTGGACTTAATATAGAAGAGTTTTGTCAGCAAGCAATGAATAAAGGTCTTATGGTACTTGATGAAGCAGGTGAAAACTACCAGGTAGCAGGTGGCAAGACTATGGAAGATTTTGCTGAAGGAATGAACTTATCTATGCCTATGGTTCAAGCAATGTTCGGTGAGATGCAGGAATTTGGAGCAAATTTTGACTGGTCGGACGAGGGTATTCAATCCATGGGTGATATTGCCATGGCTGCTACAGAAGCTTCAGAAGCATTACGAAGTGTAGCTGGGAATGAAGACCTAAAAATCAATCTTGATGTATCTGATCTGGAAACGACAGAAGAAAAATGTTCTGCATTGGATGATACTATATCAGAGATGAACAGTGTTAAAGCAAAGGTCGGTGTAGATTCATCAGAAGTCGATCAGGCAAATACCATAATTCAGTATTGTGTAGCTCAGAAACAAGAGTTGGAAGCACCAGCTGTAATGAATGTTGATGTAAGCCAGGTTTCCGGTAAGATTGGAGAAGCTGTTGGATTACTTCAAGAGTTCCAGACAGCGCAGAACACATTGCAGATGCAGGAGACACTTGGAATGGACACGTCAGAAGCCCAGGCAAATGTGGAAGCTGTAGCGGATAAGATTAAAGGGCTTGATACAAATGTAAAAGCTACATTGTCTATAGATGATTCTTCGATAGATACAATCCAGGACAGCATTAGTAATAAGCTTACAAATGAAGTCATGGTAAAGGCTGGAATTGATGATTCTGCTATTATTGGATTCCAAGAAACCAAACATGATGCAAAAGGTGAAGTTGATTGGGATAACGATACGACAAAAGTTGATGCTTACGCCGCTGCTCAAAAGAAAAGTGACGGTACGGTGTTGTGGAGTAATGATATTTCACAGGTAAAAACTCAATTTCAGGCTGTAGGACACATTAATTGGGGAAACACTTCTGCTCCTACTAATGGAGCTAATAGCGTGAATGGGACAGCTCACGTATCTGGAACTGCTAAAGTTACAGGTGATTGGGGCAATAAGCGTCCTGGAACTACTCTTGTGGGCGAATTAGGTCGTGAAATGTGCGTAAATCCTCATACCGGAAAATGGTATACAGTTGGAGATAACGGAGCCGAATTTGTGAATATTCCACAAGGAGCAATTGTATTTAATCATGTACAGACTGAAGAACTTTTGAGTAACGGTTTCACAGCTTCAAGAGCAGTCGCATTAGCGTCCGGTACAAGTCCTGATATATCCGGTAAAGCTTTTGTATCTGGAAATGCCATGGTAACAGGTGGAATCAGTGTGAAACAGGCTCAGAAGTCAGTTATATCTGGTGGTAATACAGCCAAGGCTACCAATGCTACAAATGCAGATACCAAGGCTACTCAAAGCCATACCAAAGCAACAAATGATTCCACAAAAGCCACCAAGAAATCTAAGAAAACTCTTGATTGGGTAGCTGAACGGCTTAAAACATGGGAGAAGAAAGTTAAGAAATTCTCCGACCAGGTTACAGACTTTATTTCTTCAGCATTCAAGACTTCATTGTTGAAGAAGCAAATGAAAACCATGAGCAAAGAAATCTCTTCCAATAGCAAAGGTGAGCTTGCTTATATGAAAAAGGCTAACTCTGTAGCCAAGAACTACACATATTATGATAGTGATGGCGACGAGATAAATGTATCTATTCCAAAGAAGTATCAGAGATTGGTGCAATCTGGTGCTTACCGTGTTGAGGACATGGACACTTCAACAGACGAAGGAAAAGCTTTAGCAGAAGCAATTGAGCAGTATCAATCATGGTATGAAAAAGCTCAAGATTGCAAGCAAGCTGTAGTGGATTTACGAAATGAACAACAAAAGCTTTTTGAACAGTGGGCGAATATGCCAACTGAAGCAGCCGAGAAAAAGATTGATAGATTGACTACAGGATATAACGGTATAAATGCAGTATCTTCCAGGCTTACAGCTGCAACAAAAGGTGGTTCAACTCAAGCAGCTCTTGCTGAGACAATGAAATCTGATCTGACAGATGCCGAGAATCAGAAGAAAGCGGATAATAAAACATTAAAGGCTGCAAAAACGGCTAATAAGAAAGCGTCTACAGCAAAGAAGAAAGCAAATAATAAAGTGAAATCCACTGCAAAATCCTTATTGAAAACAAATCTTACTGATGAACAGAAGAAACAGGTTCAAGCTGGTAAGAAAATTGATTCTACTGGTATGTCAGGTTCCCAGAAGAAAAAAGCTGACGCTTATAATAAGGCTGTGACAAACAAGACCAAAGCGAATAAGAAAGCCACATCTGCAAAATCTAAATTATCTACGGCGAAATCTAACTACAATTCATCCAATTCTACATATAAATCCATGAAGTCTAATGTGAATACAGCGCTTAATGCTTATGATTCCGGTAATTCTCTTTCTTACATGAATGGTCTGGTTGACGAACAAGTATCTGGGAAGAAATCAGAACAGGAAGCAAGGAAGAAAGCAGTGGAACAGGCGAATGCTAATGTTACGACAGCAAAGAATCAGAAAACTGCAGCTGATAAGAAATTAGCTAATCTACAGAAAAAGTATAAAAATAGTAAGACACTGACAGCAGCACAGAAAAAGAAAATGGCAGCTGGTAAGGCGATTGATACAACTGGAATCACGGACACGAAACAGTTGAAGATTCTGAATGCCTACAATAATGCTCTTGCTGATTCCAAGAAAAAAGCAGAGAATGTAACGATTGCTACAGATGCATTAGCTACAGCAAATGAGAATCTAATGACCGCAGAAGTAGAATCTGCACAGGCTACCGTTGAAGCGATTTCTACGAAGTTTGATAATGCTAAGACCTACTATGAAGCACTTTTATCATATCAGGAACAATTGAGCAATGCACATGAAAAGAACATTGACCTTACAAAAGCTCACGGAGATTACGAAAAATCTTCTGACTATGATACAAAAATCAGTGATAAACAGGCAGAGAGAGCTATTAAACAGAATGAAGTTAATGAACTGACGAAGCAGTTAAATGATGGCGTTGCCGCAGGAACCATTGTTGAAAATTCTCAGGAATGGTTGGACATGACTACGCAGATCAAAGAAGCCGAAAATGCTGTGGCAGATTACGATAATACCATTGAGGAATTGAAGCAACAACAGATTGGTGTCTACTACGAGGAACAGTTTGAAAGAGCTGCGGAAAAGGTTGATAGATTCCGTGATAAATTAGATGGTCTGAAAGCATTGATATCTGACGATATGAAGATTGATAAGAACACAGGACTTCTTACAGAATCAGGTGCGTTGGCAATTACATTGGATGTTGATGATATCAATGCTTCCACAGAAAATCTGAAAACCTATATAAAGGAAAGACAGCAGATTATCAACGATTACAACGCTGGGAAGTTTGGTGAAGATGAATATAACCAGAAGTTGAAAGATATTGATGAAAATATCAAGAGCACCACTGCAAATATATATTCTTCCAGAAATTCCATTTTGGAGCTGGTGAAATCCCAGTCCCAGGCAGAATTGGATGTATTAAACAAGGTCATTGATAAGAGGAAAGAAGCTTTGTCAGCTAAGAAAAGCTATTATGACTATGACAAAACACTGAAGAACAAAACCAAGGATATTGAGGTGTTGGAAAGACAAATTGCAGCGTTGGAAGGATCCACTAGTGCTGAAGACAAAGCAAGAAAAGCAAAACTGCAAGAACAGCTGCAATCCGCAAAAGATGATCTGAATGATACAATCACAGATCATGCTTATAGTATGCAGACAGACGCACTTGACAAGTTGTCTACTGATATGAGTGAAGATCTGGATAAATGGATTAATACTATAAGCTCTAATATGGAAGAAATGACTACAGCTATTAATGATGCTGTGAAGAATGCAGGACTATCCACAGCCGGAACAATCAATGCTATTTCTTCAATATTAAGACATTACGGATTATCAGATAGTGAGATTTCACAGTCTGGCTTAAGTGATATTAAAGGTTATGCTTCCGGTACTGACTATGTTCCAAAATCTGGAATGTACAGAGTGAATGAGAAGGGTATGGAGTCTGTCTTTTCAAAGCAATACGGTACGCTCACTTTTCTGAGCCAGGGAGACAAAGTGTTTACAGCAGACTTCACGAAACAATTGTTAGATAACTCAACTATTGCTACACAAAAAAACATGCCTGATTATGCTGGAATGGCAAAAGCTATAGAAAAGAATATCCAAAATATTCAAAATCTAAGTGGGAACACTTATGTAAATAACTTCTATATTGATGGTGCGCAAGATACAGATTCTATTTTGAAAGAAATTGACAAACACTTGGACAAGAAAATCCAGGCACATGACAAGAAACAGGTAAGAGATTTCAGAAGTTTGCATTGAAGTGAAATGCTTCATGAGTGATTTTTGAATGATGTAATTTTTTTAGAATTATAATAAAGAGCTTTTAAGAAGAAATTACTGCAACTGGTAATGGCTTCTTGGAAGCTCTTTTTGAATATATTGAGGTAATTTTTATGGAAATAACAAATTGTGTAACACAGGAAACAACAAATGCAGCAGTAATGGGACTTGGATCAAATGAACAGGAAATGTTGAATTTTGCAATCAAAAATGGTATCATCAACTTACCACATTTGCAGGATCAAATTGAGATGATGAAGAATGCGGAAATTTTACAAAATCATCAATATAAGATATGGCAAGGAAATAATCAAAAGTGGTATACATATTTACCAGATGGCAAAGATGGACGTAAACAGGTGAAAAGGTCTACAAAGGCAGCCATTGAAAAAGCAGTGATTCAATATTACCGCCAAAATCCAAAAAAAGAAGAACGCAAGATCAAAACTTTTAAAGATGCTTATGAGCATTGGCGTAGTGTTCAAGATACTCTGGTTTGTCACAATACCGTATGCAAATATAATACAGACCGCAAAAGATATTTTGACAATACTTCATTTGTAAAAAAGAATATTCAGGACATGACGGAAGAAGACATAAAGGTTTTTATCGTAAAAACAGTCAAAGAAAAAGCACTATGCAAAAAGGCTTGTAAGACATTATTCAGTTATATTAAAAATACAATCTACAGTGCAAGAGTAAATAAAGCCATTGTTGGTGATCCTATGGAATTCTTACAGGCAAAACAGTTCTATCAATATTGTGTAGAGAAAGAAAAGCCTTTAGAGCAGAAAATTTTTTCTGATTTGGATTTGAACAGTCTACATGAGAGATTTGATCTTGACCATGAGAAAAAACCAGATTATATCCCTACATATGCAGTACAGTTAGCTTCTTTAACAGGGATGAGGGTTGGAGAAATTGTTGCGCTTAAATGGGAAGACATTAAGATGGATTACATTGTTATTAACAAGTCTGAAAAATACGATAGGATTACAAAAGAGTATTTCATTGACAAGACTAAAAATAAGAAAGACAGAGTTTTCCCAAAAACTAAAGAGATTGAGAAGCTGTTTAACACAGTAAAATATGTTGAACAGATAAATGGATTTTTGTGCGAATGGGTGTTCGCTGATAAAGACGGTAGGATTCATGCACCAAAAGTATCTTCTTGTATTAAGAACAAATGCAAGCAGCAAGGAATAAGGAACAGAGGAATTCATTCTTTTAGAAAAACAGTAAATTCTAAATTGAAATGTAATGGAGTTTCTACAACTGTTGCTGCTTCTTTACTTGGTCATACTGAAGAAGTAAATGAAAAATATTACACTTTTGATACAACAGACTTGAAATATAAGACAAAAATTATTGAAGATATTGAGGTAAAACAACAAAAGTAATCAAGGTAATCAAAAATATTTGATTATCAAACAAATAAAACACTTGATTTTTAAGGATTTATGGAGTATATTAAGAAAGTCATTTGGGGGCCGTGAGGTCGCAGGTTCAAATCCTGTTGCCCCGATTAGTCATTGACAAGTGACTTGAAAAATGTTAAGGTAATAACCACAAAGAACATATAAGAGAAATGCTTTGATAAGGAGTAGTACACAGGTACCAGAGCACAGAGAGTCATCGGGTGGTGTGAGATGACGGAAGGAAACTGTAGAACTCGCCTTGGAGCAGCTGTCTGAAATTACTTCGAATGATTAGAAGAAGCGAGAGTAGACACAGCCGGATTCCACCGTTACAGGGAAAGGATATAAGGAGTAATCCCGTATCCGATAAGTGTATGGATTCTATTCATGAAATAAGAGTGGTACCGCGTAAGATGTATGTCTTCCGTCTCTTGCACCTGTATGTGTGCAGAGCTGGAGGACTTTTTTTATGTGATAGTAATTCCATTGGAATTTAATACCACATAAAGCTGCTTTATCAGACTGAGCTCTGACCCAGCAGACAAAGAATCCTTCCGTCACAGAAAAGAGAAAAATTAAATTTACAATATGGAGGAATAAAAAATGATGAATGTAAGCAAATACAAAAAACAGTATTATCTTCCACCAGAAACCTGTATGGACTGGGCAAAAAAGGACTATATTGATAAGGCACCTGCATGGTGTTCTGTAGACCTTCGTGACGGAAATCAGGCACTTGTCATCCCAATGAGCCTGGAACAGAAGGTTGAGTTTTTCAAACTTCTTGTACAGATTGGGTTTAAAGAGATTGAAGTAGGATTTCCAGCTGCTTCCGAGACAGAGTATACGTTCCTTCGTACCCTGATCGATCGCAAACTGATTCCTGAAGATGTTACGATCCAGGTACTGACACAGGCAAGGGAGCATATTATCCGTAAAACCTTTGAAGCCGTAAAAGGTGCGCCCAAAGCTATTGTTCACGTATACAATTCCACATCTGTTGCACAGCGTGAACAGGTATTCAAGAAATCCAAAGAAGAGATTTTAAAGATTGCCGTAGAAGGTGCGAAATTATTAAAAGAACTGGCTGAACAGACAGAAGGAAACTTCCAGTTTGAGTATAGTCCGGAGAGCTTTACAGGAACTGAGCCGGAATATGCCCTTGAGGTCTGCAATGCGGTTATCGATGTATGGCAGCCGACTCCGGACAACAAATGTATCATCAACCTTCCGGTAACAGTGGAGCATTCCATGCCGCATGTATATGCGAGTCAGGTTGAATATATGTGCAAACATATGCTTCGCCGTGAAAATGTAATCGTTTCCTTACATCCTCACAATGACAGAGGTTGTGGTGTGGCAGATTCTGAAATGGGAATTCTTGCCGGAGCAGACCGCATCGAGGGAACTCTTTTTGGAAACGGAGAGCGTACTGGTAATGTTGATATTGTAACACTTGGAATGAACATGTATTCCCAGGGAGTAGATCCGAAGCTTGACTTCTCCGATATGCCTCACATCTGTGAAGTATATGAGCGTTGCACGGGAATGACAGTTGGAGAGAGAAGTCCATACAGTGGCGCACTTGTTTTTGCAGCATTTTCTGGTTCCCATCAGGATGCAATTGCCAAAGGCATGCACTGGATCGAGGAAAAAGATCCGAATCGCTGGACAGTTCCGTATCTGCCAATTGATCCGACAGATGTTGGACGTAATTATGATGCAGATGTTATCCGTATCAACAGCCAGTCTGGTAAAGGCGGCGTAGGCTACATTCTGGAAACAAAATACGGTCTGAACCTTCCGCCAAAAATGCGTGAGGCAATGGGTTACGCAGCCAAGGGTGTTTCCGATCACCTTCATAAAGAGCTTCATCCAGATGAAATTTTTGATCTGTTCAAAAAGACTTTTGAGAATGTGGGACAGCCGTACAGCATTAATGAAGTGCACTTCCAGCAGACAGGCGAGGGAATTACAACTAAAGTAACCTCTACATTTAATGGAAAAACAATTACTACAGAGGCTGTGGGAAATGGACGTCTCGACGCAGTGAGCAATGCCCTGAAGAAAGCATACGAATTGAAGTATTCTCTGGAAGTATACCAGGAACATGCGTTAGAGCGCAGCTCCAGTTCCAAGGCTATAGCATATGTTGGAATCAAGAAGCCTGACGGAACTATGGCATGGGGAGCCGGCGTAGACCCGGATATTATCCGTGCTTCCATTGATGCACTTGTAACAGCAATCAATAACCGCTGATAGATCTGTTTAAACCTTATTTATAATAAGAAGCATATTTGATAACAAAAAGACAAACCACCGCGAATCAGTTTATAAAAAAGACTGTGCGGTGGTTTGCTGTTTTGAAAGGTGTCAGCGTTTTTTGTCAGAATTCGGCGATAAAAAAGGTTTGACGAACAGAAAAAGAAAAGCTATAATGAAATCCATAAGAAGGGGAGAAACAACCATACCTAAGAATAAAAGGGGACAAATAGAAACAGGGTAAATTTATCAAAAATATTACATGATTTTTGAATGAATCATCCTATTTCTTTCTTGTCGCCTTTCTTTTTTTACCTGTTTTTAGAGAAAAAAGCTATAGAAAGCAAAAAAAACTTGACATTTGGGAGTTTATTAAATATAATTTTCCTATAAATTACAGAAATATTACAGAATAAATAATAAAAGAAATCAAAACATAACAGAAGTGCAAGGAAAGAAGAATATGAAATTAAAAAGAAGTTTACAACATGTAACAACTTGCAAGAGCGATGCCCAGAAAAAAAAGAATGGAAATGCTCTTGTACATAATTTTGTAGCTCTTAGCGCCTGCGCCACGTTGGCAATGATTTTGGCAGTTGGAACGAAGGTGGCGGAGTTTGGTCCACGGAGCCAGGTATATGCAGCTTCGGACAAAGAGAATAGATCCGCGGATGCCTGGACTGACCTTGGAAGTGTAGAGTATGATCTGCCTACCGGAATTGCCGGTATGGTAACCAGTGTTGCAGATACTCCTTCAGCAGGAACATCTGTAACAAGAATTGGAACTTCATGCGAGAGAGTCATGGTAGGCCAGCGCGTGAAGCAGATAAAAGGAAACGTGGATGAGCTGAATGTAGGGGACTCTATGGCTGATACAGTTGCGAGCCTTGATGCAGCTGCAGTATCCATGTCTGCAAATCCGAAGATCATGTCGGACACAGATTATGATAACCTGCTTCATATAGTAGAGGCAGAGGCGGGCACAGAGGACATTAAAGGTCGTGTACTGATTGCAAATGTAATTATGAACCGCCTTTCCCATGAGGAATTTCCAGATACCATTACAGGTGTTATTCTGGATCAGAGAAATGGAATTCCTCAGTTTTCACCTGTTTACGATGGTAAGTTTTATGAAGTAACGGTAACAGATGAGACCAGGGAAGCTGTGAAACAGGCATTAGAGGGAACTGACTATTCAGAAGGAGCTCTGTTCTTTGTTCAGCGTTCTGCTGCGGACAAAAAGAACGTGTCCTGGTTTGATAAGGATTTAAAAAAATTATTTAAATATGGTGTTCACGAGTTTTACACCTACCCGGATGAAGCTAAGTCACAGAACACTGAGAATGAAACCTCAGAAGATGACACAAATGTTGTTCAGATGGTGAAAAAATAATATTTTAATAACAGTAACATTCTGTAATAAAGAGATATAAGCCGCCAGGAAATTACAATTCCAGGTGGCTTTTTCAAATTGGGTGTTGATTTAGCACGGTGAAGTATGTATAATACCTGTAAAGTTAAAATATGATAACAAAGAGAGGATGACTGTCGGAAGGTTACAGATTCCGGAATGTGTACCTCATAACAATAAGCGAAAGGCAGGAATAACAAATGCAGGTAATGTACCAGAGCACCAGAGGAAAAGGAGAACCGGTAACCGCTTCCCAGGCTATTTTAAAGGGACTTTCTGAAGATGGAGGACTGTTTGTACCAACACAGATTCCGGCACTTGATGTTTCTATGGATGAACTTTCCAGAATGACTTATCAGGAAACTGCTTATCAGGTAATGAGCCGCCTTCTTACTGACTTTACAGAAGAAGAGCTGCGCACTTGTATCAACCGAGCATATGACAAGAAGTTTGACACAGATGTGATCGCACCTCTTAAGGAAGCTGACGGGGCATATTATCTGGAACTTTTCCATGGTCCTACAATTGCATTTAAAGACATGGCACTTTCCATTTTGCCATATCTTATGACGACTGCAGCAAGAAAGAATAATGTAAAAAATGAAATCGTTATCCTGACTGCGACCTCCGGAGATACTGGAAAAGCAGCACTTGCAGGTTTTGCCGATGTTCCGGGAACCAGGATTATTGTATTCTATCCGAAACATGGCGTAAGCCCGATCCAGGAGAAGCAGATGGTAACCCAGAAAGGTGCCAATACTTACGTTGTGGGTATCACAGGTAATTTTGACGATGCCCAGACAGCTGTAAAGAAAATGTTCAATGATAAAGAACTGGCAGCAGAGCTTTCCCAGGCTGGATTCCAATTCTCTTCTGCAAACTCCATTAACATTGGACGTCTTGTTCCCCAGATCGTTTATTATGTATATGCATATGCTGCGCTGGTGCGCCAGAACAAGATCGAAGCCGGACAGCAGATCAATATAGTAGTTCCTACAGGAAATTTTGGAAACATTCTGGCAGCATTTTATGCAAAACAGATGGGACTTCCGGTGAACAAGCTGATTTGTGCTTCTAATGAGAACAAGGTTCTGTTTGATTTCTTCTCCACAGGTACATACAATAGAAAGAGAGATTTTATCCTTACCAGTTCTCCATCTATGGATATTTTGATTTCCAGCAATCTGGAGCGCCTGATCTATCGCATTACAGGCGGAAATCCTGAGGAGTGTGCAAAACTTATGGAAAATCTTTCCAAGGGTGGTGAATACACTATTACACCTGAGATGAAAGCCCAGCTGAAGGATTTCTATGGAAACTACTGCTCCGAAGAAGAGACGAAGGAAGCTATCCGCGAAGTATATAAGACAAGTGATTATGTGATTGATACACATACTGCAGTTGCTGCTGGCGTATACAAAAAATATGTGAAAGATACCGGAGATAAGATTCCGGCAGTTATTGCTTCTACAGCAAGTCCATACAAGTTTACCAGAAGTGTTATGGATGCAATCTCCGAGGGACATGAGAATCTGGATGATTTCGGGCTTGTAGACGCACTTGAGAAGCTTTCCGGGGTGGCAGTTCCGAAGGCAGTCAACGATATCCGTACTGCACCAGTACTTCATGACCGGGTAGTAGATGCAGAAGATATGCCTGCAACTGTGAAAGAGATTCTAAAAATCAGTTAAAAATCAGTAAAAAGAATTTGTGCATTTTCTGTTGAAAAACAGTATATACTAGAGTATAATTATTTTTAGAAAAATGAATCCTGGGATGTGCGAGGCCCCTTTTATTTTTGAACCTACATTGACATCAAGGGAATCCAATATCGCAGTGCGGATGTCAGACCTCTCGTTGTGGTAGGCAGAAGTCCTGTTGAGGATACCCACCTAGCGGTTAGCTAGGCGTCAAAAGAAAGGGAACGGCATTCTGGGATTTTTTAGAACAGGGAGGCAGGTAATATGGGTGTTACAGCAAAGAAATTTGGAAACTTAACCTCTGGGGAAGAGATTACTTTATACCATCTGGAGAATAAATCCGGTGCATGTGCAGAAGTGATGGATTACGGTGCCATTCTTGTGAAGCTTTGCGTTCCGGACAAAGATGGGGAGCTTACAGATGTAGTTCTTGGTTATGACGATGTTCAGCAGTACGAAGTAAATGGCTGCTTCTTTGGTGCGATCATAGGAAGAAGCGGAAACCGTATCGCAGGTGCCAGATTTTCCCTTTATGGACAGGAATACCAGCTTGACAAGAATGAGAATGACAATAATCTTCACAGCGGTCCCAATGGCTTCGAGAAGAAGATTTGGACTGTTAAGAATACAGATTCTGACAAAAATGCCATTATTTTTTCCAGAATCAGCCCGGATGGCGAGAATGGATTCCCGGGAGAATTCCAGGTGTCTGTTACATATGAATTTACAGAGGACAATACCCTGCAGATTTACTATAGCGGAATCAGTGACAAGGCGACACTGGCAAATATGACCAACCATTCCTACTTCAACCTTACAGGGGAGGGAAGCGGCAAGGTTCTTGATACATATCTTACGATCCATGCCAGAGATTATAATCCGGTGGATGAGTTCTCTATTCCTACAGGCGAATATGCAGCAGTAGAGGGTACTCCTATGGATTTTAATAAGGCGAAAAAGATTGGCCAGGAAATCGAGGCAGACTTCCAGCAGCTGAAGTACACTGGCGGATATGACCACAATTATGTGACTGACAATTACGCGAAAGGCAGTCGGAGAACGGTTGCAGTTGCTTACAATGAGACCTCTGGTATTACGATGGATGTGATTTCGGATTGTCCATGTGTGCAGTTCTATGCCGGTAATTTTGTTATTGATGAGAAGGGTAAGAATGGACATGTTTACAACAAGCGTGAAGGCTTCTGCCTTGAGACACAGGTTGAACCAAATGCAGTAAATGTGGAAGCATTCCATTCACCAGTACTTGAAGCTGGTGAGAAGTATCAGTCTTTTACCGCATATAAATTTGACGTAAGAAAATAATTACAATACAGATATTTTTGTCTGGTTTTCTTCATATACTTTTGTATGAAGAAGACCAGATTTTTTTATGGATTGAATTATTTTCTGATTGTACTGCTGGGTTGGCTGCTTTTGTTTGGAAAAGCCGCAGAAATGAACAAGAGGAGTGAAGAAAGTGCCAAAAGGGAGCAGAAAGAAAAGAAAAAGGAAACTGACGAAAACAAGGTGCAACAACGAGAGCCTTCCATTCGCGTTCTGCTCACAGACTCGTCCTGGCAATCCTGTTATCACCAGTCAGTAACCATAGAACAAAAAGGAAAAGAACATACCTACACCCCGGATTCACAGGAGCTCCAG
The DNA here is from genome assembly GCF_040914025.1 of Ruminococcus sp. RTP21484sp1_RTP21281st1_A8_RTP21281_210402. Taxonomy (NCBI): domain Bacteria; kingdom Bacillati; phylum Bacillota; class Clostridia; order Eubacteriales; family Oscillospiraceae; genus Ruminococcus; species Ruminococcus sp. RTP21484sp1_RTP21281st1_A8_RTP21281_210402. The sequence goes on along the minus strand of NZ_JBCPGE010000005.1, from coordinate 54,087 downwards.
AATGATAGTCTGCTTCTGGACGGGGGAACTGATGGCATTGCGATTCCCTCTATTGAAAGAGCTCAGAATCCTCCTGTTTATTATGGAACTCTGGAAATTAAAAAGACAGCGCAGGGGCTGCTGATTATTAATGAATTGTCCCTGGAAGCTTATCTGGAAGCTGTAGTCCCAAGTGAAATGCCTGCATCCTATGAAGAACAGGCATTGATGGCCCAGGCAGTATGTGCCAGAACCTATGCAGTTTGCCAGATACAGGAAAACAGTCTGGAAAAATATGGGGCGGATGTAGATGACAGCGTGAATTATCAGGTTTACAACAATTTTGGGGCAGATAAAAGAACAAATAAAGCAGTACAGGATACAAAAGGTCAGATCCTATGCCAGAATGGAGAACCGATCACGGCTTATTATTTTTCTACATCAGCAGGTAGGACAAGCACAGATGAGATATGGGGAGCAGACAGGTCAGCAGCTTATCTGAAAAGTGTAGAATGTGATTTTGACCAGAATATGCCATGGAGCAGCTGGAGCGTGGAAATTCCCTGGGAAACTTTAGAGAAACGATCGGGAAATCTGGAAGGCAGCGGGGAATTTATAGGGCTTCAGGTTATTAAAAAGAATATCAGTGGTGCAGTTACGGGAATGGAGATTGTGACGGAAAATAAAAGTATACAGCTGGAAGGCGAATATGAAATACGGCAATTTCTTTCCCCGGCAGGGTGTTTGATTACAGAAAAAGATGGAAGTATTGTGAACGGCAGTAATCTTCTGCCAAGCGCCTATTTTGAACTGAACGTGAAATCCGGTAAGGCAGTACAGATTCAGGGGAAAGGGTATGGACACGGTGTGGGAATGAGCCAGAACGGGGCAAATGAAATGGCCAGGGAAGGCTATGGCTGGCAGGATATCCTAAATTATTTTTTTAAGGATATTACGTTGGAAGTGGTGGGGAATAACCTGTCAAAGCGGGAAACATGACATTTTGCAAGGTATTTTTGTGAACAAAGTTCACAGAAAACCCGAGAATTAAGTTTGCGCAGCAAACGCTGCTGTTTGTGCTTGTCACAGGAAGGTTCGTCTTTTTGTGCATCGCGAAGCGTTTACTGATTATGGAGTGAACAGTAATTGTTGTTGTGAACGGAAAGAACAGTAACACCAGGAAAAAGTAGACAGAAAGCATGTTTCGTGATATGATACAAAAAATGATTACGAAAATGTAACAGGAGCAATCATATGGATAAGAAGAAAGAAAAACAGAGCGTTCTCCAGCTTCTGTTCGGTTTTATGGACAGGGCAAATGGAGACCATGTGGGAGCTTATGCGGCACAGGCAGCATATTTCCTGATTATGTCTTTTATTCCGTTTATTCTGTTTCTCACGACTATAATTCGATATACACCTTTAACATACAATATGGTCAGCGAAACCATCCGGGCATTTGTGCCCCACAATATACAGAATTTTGTGCTTACCATTGTATCAGAAGTATATGGCAGAAGCACGGCGGTAGTTCCGATTTCTGCTATCATGGCATTGTGGTCTGCAGGAAAAGCCATGCAATCCCTTACGAACGGACTGAATAGCATTTATCACGTCCATGAGACCCGTAACTGGCTGATTACCAGAATGTATGCAGTTGTTTATACATTTCTGTTCAGCATTGCAATTATTGCAAGTCTTCTGCTTCTGGTTCTTGGAAATCAGATTCAGATTATGGCAGGAAAGTACGTTCCATTCCTTGGGAGAATTATCGGAAAGATCATTGGAGCCAGGACGGCGCTTGTATTTGCCGGACTGTTTCTGATCTTTCTGATTTTGTATAAAATGCTTCCAAACCGTAAAGCTACTTTTAAAAGTCAGGTGCCGGGAGCTCTTCTGATTGCAGCAGGGTGGTCCCTGTTTTCCTATTTCTTTTCTATTTATTTTGACATGTTTCCAGGCTTCAGCAATATGTATGGAAGCCTGACTGCGTTGATCATGGTGATGCTGTGGCTGTATATCTGTATGAATCTGCTGCTGTATGGAGCAGAGATCAACGCTTATTTTGAAAAACAGTTCAGAATGGCCCAGGCATCCATGAGGGAAATGCTCAGCCGCGAGCGCGATGAGGCGGAAAAAGAGCTTAATAAAGAGAAGAAAAAATATCTGGAAAAAGAGAATGAGAGAAAGAAAAAGACTGAGATGAAAGTTTCAGCTGAGAAAAAGAAGGAAGAGCAACAGACAAATTAACCTCTTGACAGATTCACTCTGATGTGGCATAGTTATAAAAGAGAAAAAGCCAGGAAGGTGTTTTTAGGAAATTATTTTCTTTCAGAGAGAGGAAGCCACCGGCTGTAAGCTTCCTTAAGTTCAGATAGTTTCTGAGTTTCGCACCGGAGCCGCGTTTCTGAAATTTCCAGTAGGAAGCGACGTGAAGCTGCGCGTTAAGCGGCGGGAGAGCCTGTATATACAGGAATCAGGGTGGTACCGCGGAATATGCTTCGTCCCTTTTGTTGGGGACGGAGCTTTTTTATTTTCACGAGCAAGAGTCAAAGTCCACGCTTGGGTGAGAACTTGGTGACTGCCGCGAAAATGTAGGAAATACGCAAAGCGGGTTTTTCGCATTGTAAAGTCCTTGGAGCGCGAGCGCTGAACAATCCGCTTTACGAAAGAAAAAATCTGCTATGTAGATATTTTCTTACCTTCCTTCCCCCCCCTCATCTGGCAGATTATAAAAATAAAGGAGAAATGAACCATGGATATGAAAGAAAGACTTCAGGAACTGGCTGAGAACGCCAGAGTACGGATTGAAGAATCCGAAGGCCTGGATAAATTAAATGATGTGCGTGTGGCATATCTTGGAAAAAAGGGAGAGCTTACCGCAATCTTAAAAGGAATGAAAGACGTTTCCCCGGAGGAGAGACCGAAGGTTGGCCAGCTTGTAAACGAGACCAGAGCTAAGATCGAAGGTCTTCTTGAAGAGTCCAGACAGAAACTGGAAGAAGCAGTCAGAGAAGAGAAGATGAAAGCAGAAGTAATCGATGTTACCCTACCTGCAAAGAAATCCAGAATCGGTCATCGTCATCCCAACAGCATTGCGTTGGAAGAGGTTGAGCGCATTTTTATTGGAATGGGCTATGAAGTTGTAGAAGGTCCGGAAGTTGAATATGCAGATTACAACTTTACCAAGCTGAATATTCCGGAGAATCATCCGGCAAGAGACGAGCAGGATACTTTCTTTATCAATGATTCCATACTTCTTCGTTCCCAGACATCTCCGGTTCAGGCACGTGCCATGGAAAAAGGAAAGCTGCCGATCCGTATGATCGCACCTGGAAGAGTATTCCGTTCGGATGAAGTAGATGCAACTCATTCTCCATCCTTCCATCAGATTGAAGGCCTTGTAATAGATAAGAATATTACGTTCGCAGACCTGAAAGGAACTCTTGAAGTATTTGCGAAAGAGCTTTTCGGACCAGAAACCAAAACAAAATTCAGACCACATCACTTCCCGTTTACAGAGCCAAGTGCAGAGGTTGATGTTTCCTGCTTCAAATGCGGCGGAAAAGGCTGCCGTTTCTGTAAAGGATCCGGCTGGATTGAAATCCTTGGCTGTGGAACAGTTCATCCCAATGTACTTCGCATGTGTGGAATTGATCCGGAGGAGTACACTGGTTTTGCATTCGGCGTAGGTCTTGAGCGTATTGCGCTTCTGAAATATGAGATTGATGATATGCGTCTGCTTTATGAGAACGACATCCGTTTCCTGAAGCAGTTCTGATTTCTGGGCATCGCGAAGCGTGTAACTGTGAAAGTACTGAGCAGTTACCTTTCATAATATAAATATTAGAGTGAGAAGAGGATTAAATAAATGAATACTTCATTATCTTGGATGAAAATGTATGTGCCGGATCTTGACGTAACCGCACAGGAATATACAGATGCAATGACATTGTCAGGTACAAAGGTAGAAGGCTTCACCAGGCTTGATGCTGACCTTGAAAAGATTGTAATCGGACAGATTGAGAAAATTGAGAAACATCCGGATGCAGATAAGCTGATCATCTGCCAGGTGAATATCGGATCTGAGGTGATCCAGATCGTTACGGGTGCTCCAAACGTAAAAGAGGGAGACAAGGTTCCGGTTGTTCTTGACGGAGGTCGTGTAGCAGGAGGACATGATGGAAAAATGACTCCTGGCGGAATCAGGATCAAAGCCGGAAAACTTCGCGGAGTACCGTCCAACGGCATGATGTGCTCCATCGAAGAACTGGGAAGCAACCGGGATATGTATCCGGAAGCCCCAGAATATGGAATTTATATATTCCCGGAAAACGCAGTTGTAGGTGAAAGCGCTATTAAGGCTCTTGGACTTGATGACGTTGTATTTGAATATGAGATCACATCCAACCGTGTTGACTGTTACGGTGTTCTTGGAATTGCAAGAGAAGCAGCAGCTACTTTTGGTAAGAAATTTTACCCTCCGGAAGTTAAAGAGACAGGAAATGATGAAAAAGCTTCTGATTACGTAAAGGTAACTGTAGAGAAACCGGAGCTTTGCCCACGTTATTGTGCAAGAGTTGTAAAAAATGTTAAGATCGGACCATCTCCGAAATGGATGCAGCGCTGTCTGGCTTCCAATGGAATCCGCCCGATCAACAATCTGGTAGATATCACCAACTATGTAATGGAAGAGTTTGGACAGCCAATGCATGCTTACGATCTCGATACGATTGCAAACCATGAAATTGTTGTACGCTGTGCGGGTAAAGATGAGAAATTTGTCACACTGGATGGTCAGGAACGTATTATGGACGAGAACGTCCTGATGATCTGCGATGGTGAGAAACCAGTTGGAATCGCAGGTATTATGGGCGGCGAGAACTCCATGATCACAGATGACGTACACACAGTTCTGTTTGAGGCAGCCTGCTTTGATGGAACAAACATCAGACTTTCTTCCAAGAGAATCGGACTTCGTACAGATGCTTCCGGCAAGTTTGAGAAAGGTCTTGACCCGAATAATGCAAAGGCTGCAATCGACAGAGCCTGCCAGCTGATGGAAGAGCTTGGTGCCGGTGAGGTTGTTGGCGGTATGGTCGATATCTGCAATAAGGTCAGCGAGCCATCCCGTGTAAAATTTGAGCCAGACCGTATCAACGGTCTTCTTGGAACAAAGCTTTCCAAAGAAGAGATGCTTGGCTATCTTGCAAAGATCGAACTCACCTATGATGAGGAGACAAATGAAATCGTAGCACCGACTTTCCGTCAGGATATCCACTGCATGGCAGATGTTGCAGAAGAAGTTGCACGTTTCTACGGATATGACAAGATTCCTACAACTTTGCCATCTGGTGAGGCTACTACGGGAAAAATGCCATTCAAGCTTCGCATTGAAAATATCGCAAGAGATATTGCAGAGTACTGCGGATTCTCAGAAGGCATGACTTACTCATTTGAGAGCCCGAAGGTATTTGACAAACTGAGAATTCCAGAAGATAATGTACTTCGTCAGGTGATCACCATCAGCAATCCTCTTGGCGAGGACTACAGCATTATGCGTACCAGTACACTGAATGGAATGCTTTCCTCCCTTGCAACTAACTATAACAGAAGAAATAAAGACGTTCGTCTTTATGAGCTTGGAAATATATATCTTCCGAAGGCGCTTCCACTTACCGAGCTTCCAGATGAAAGAACCATGTTTACACTTGGAATGTACGGAACCGGTGATTTCTTTGACATGAAGGGCGTTTGTGAGGAGTTCTTCGAAAAAATCGGTATGAAGAAAAAAATGGAGTATGATCCGGCAAGCGGAAAATCATTTCTTCATCCTGGAAGACAGGCCGATATGGTATATGAGGGAACCGTTGTAGGTTACCTTGGAGAGGTTCATCCGCTGGTTGCAGATAATTATGGAATTGGGGAGCGCGCATATATCGCAATGATCGATATCAAGAGCGTTCTCGAATTTGCAAATTTTGACCGCAAGTTTACCGGAATTGCAAAATATCCGGCAGTAACCCGTGACATCAGTATGCTGGTTCCGAAACAGGTGCTTGCAGGTCAGATCGAGGACATTCTTGCTCAGAGAGGCGGAAAGATCCTGGAGAGTTATCAGCTGTTTGATATCTACGAAGGAAGCCAGATCAAGGGTGGCTACAAGTCTATGGCTTATGCGCTTGTATTCCGTGATCACGACAAAACTCTGGAAGAAAGCGAAATTTCTGCAGCAATGAAGAAAATTTTAAATGGTCTGGAAGGACTTGGAATCGAGTTGAGAAGCTGATGCTTTTATATATTGTAAGACATGGTCTGACGCCCTGGAACCACCTTCATAAGGCTCAGGGTTCAGCAGATATTCCTCTTGCTCAGGAGGGAATTGATCTTGCCAGAAGAACAGGTGAGGCTCTGATGGATGTAAAGTTTGATATCTGTTTTACAAGTCCCCTTACCCGTGCGAGACAGACTGCCCGGTTGGTTCTGGGCGGTCGTGATATTCCTGTGATACCGGATAAAAGGATTCAGGAAATTAATTTCGGGGCTCTGGAAGGGCACATTATGAGAAATGGAAATACTATGGAATCCAACTGCGAAGAATTTGATCTGTTTTTTAAGGATCCTCTGAAATTTCCACGTCCGGAAAACGGAGAGAATATACAGGATGTCCTGGAGCGTACCAGAGAATTCTGGCTTGAAAAAACCTCAGATCCGTCTCTGGCAGACAAGACGATTTTGGTGTCTTCTCATGGATGTGCAGTGCGGGCTCTTCTCCAGAACCTGTACAAGGATCCTGAGCATTTCTGGCATGGATGTGTGCCTCCTAACTGCAGCATTAACCTGGTAGAAGTGAAGGATGGCAAGGCCCGATTTCTGGAGGAAGATAAGGTTTACGCCTGAAAATATGAAATATGATATAATACCCCTGGCTGTGTGAAAAAGGTGTGAAACGATTACTGTTCACTGGTAACGTTTTTCAGTAACATTTTTCATTAGGCAAGGGGTATGTTTTTTCTTGTTATTATTAGAAAATTGTGATATTATGATAAAAAATGTACCATTATTAATGGAAAATTCACAAAATGCACCAATTTATTACGATGAAAGCCTTGGGCGTTCAGATTGCGGGAATGATTTTTCAAACAGCTCTGCAGATGCTATAAGCGCAGAGTAGTTGGCATTCATATATGGTGATGCCGTCGACAGACAGCATATCTATTTTGTGAAAATACAAATGGGGAGGCAGACAATGAAGAAAAAAATCACACATTCTGTATTGTTTGTTGCGGTTCTTGCAGGAACCACTGCTTTGACGTTATTTGCCGGCAGGGGGAACTTATCATCTACGATCTACAATTTCGTATTTCTGGCGGTGATCGCAGTCCTGTATCTGATCGCAATGTTTGGTGGAATGTTCCGTATGAATAATCTGAGTACGGCATTTCACAGAGCAGTAGAGGAGCTGAACAGTATGTTCAAGACTCCAGGGAAGACAGATCCCAGGAATCTTACATATTTAGGCGAGCTCTTCGATGATAAATATCTGGATCAGAAGATGGATAGCTTTACAGACAGCATTAACAATAGTAAAGAAGGTCTTGGAGATATTGAAGAATTCATTAATGAAGATGAGCTGGATATCCATGTTCATAAGAAGCTTCTGGAAATGGTTCCGGATATCTTCACCAGTCTTGGTATTTTAGGTACTTTCCTTGGTCTTGTCTGGGGCCTTCGGGATTTCCAGCCTACTGATTACAGCGCCATGACTTCTTCTGTAGAAGCGCTGGTGGAAGGTATTAAAGTGGCATTCCTTACCTCTATTTATGGTATCTCTTTTTCCATTATTTATACCTTTGGGATGAAGGGAGAGTATTCATCCATGACAGAGGAACTTCAGGGATTCCTTGAAAAGTTTCATTCTTATGTAATGCCTACTGCGGAAAATGAGTCCAGAAATCTGCTGCTTGCAAGCCAGAAGCTGCAGACAAGCGCCATGAAACAGATGGCAGAGCAGTTTTCCGTTCAGATGGCAGACAGCTTTGAGAAGGTTATCACACCTACCTTCCAGAAGATGAATGATTCTCTGGATATGCTGGTTTCTTCTGTAACCAGATGCCAGGAGGATGCTATTCGTGAAATATCGGACGAATTTTTAAAGCAGATGAACAATTCTTTCCATATGCAGTTCCGTGATTTCAATGTGGCACTGGATCAGTTGAAAAAGGCACAGAAAGAGAATACAGCTTATACTTCTGCCATGTACCAGACTATGAGCCAGAAGCTTTCTGAGACCTATGACAAGCAGGATAAAGCCATTACAGATATGGTAAGGGAGATGGGAGGCATGCAGACCCGCTACATGTCTACTGCCAATCGTATCCTTTCTGAGAATCAGGAGATCCAGAAGATGCAGCAGCAGGATTATCAGCATATTGTGGATTATCTGAAGGATGCCGAGAAATCTGCAGCTAAGTTCTGGGTTGCCTGCAACCAGGCAATGCAGAAATATGTTGAAACAGCAGCTTCTTCTATTGAGAGAGTAGGGGCTACAGGTCAGGCAAGTGCAGATCTGATCCAGGCGAACAGCAAGATGGCAGAGCAGTTTACGGCCCAGATGGAGGATTTCGCCCAGTATCAGAGACTTTCCTATAAAACAATGGAACAGGTCCGCAAGCTCCTCAGTGAGGTGACTGCAGCGAATACCAGAGATGTGTCTCTGATCGCAAGCGGAAGGAATGATTCTGTAGAGAAGCTGGGCAATCTGATTGCTCAGCAGAATGAGGGACAGCAGGCTCTTCTTGAGGAAATCAACAAGAACATGAAAGAGCTTTCCAAGGCTGCACAGAAAGGAAAATTTGGCTTATTCAGATAAGAGGAGATAGACATGCGCAAAAAAAGAAAATCAGGGGATGGAGGCTTTAATGTATGGCGCTCTTATTCCGATGTTATGGCCGGCGTTCTGCTTCTTTTCATACTGATCATGTCATTGACGCTTTTCCAGGCTCAGAAGAGTTACGACGAGAGTATTCAGGAGAGAGATGAGAAGCTGGCTCTGCAGGCAGAGTATACGGCTGATCTTCTTGCCAAGCAGAATACCATTGAAGAACAGGAAGGAACTATTAAGACCAAAGATGAGAAGCTGACTGCACTGGCACAGACACTGGCAGAGCAGGAAGCCAAGTTAAAAGAGCAGCAGGCTCTTCTGAATCAGCAGCAGACGGATCTGGATGAGAAGACCACGCAGCTTAGTGAGCAGCAGACAAAGATCGATAATATTATTGGTGTCAAGGCTGAAGTTGTGGAAGCACTTCAAAAAGAATTCCAGAAAAATAATATCAATGTAAATCTGGATTCCCAGACTGGTGCATTGACACTGGATGCCAGTGTATTGTTTGACGTTGATGAGTCGGAGCTTACAGACGCTGGTAAGGAAGCACTTCGAAACGTACTTCCAATTTACTGCAAGGTGCTGATGGAAGATACCTATAAAAATTATCTTGCTGAGATCATTATAGACGGTTATACAGATACAGATGGTGATTATGCGTATAATCTGGAGCTTTCCCAGCAGCGTTCACTTGCAGTGGCGCAGTATCTTCTTGATATTCAGGGGGAGTTTCTGACTGAGGACCAGAGCCTGGATCTGCAGGATTACCTGACTGTAAACGGACATTCCATGGCGAATCCGATTCTGGATGCAGATGGAAATGTAGATAAAGAGGCTTCCCGTCGTGTTGAGGTCAAATTCAGACTGAAGGATGACGAGATGATCGAAGAACTGAGTAAGATCATGGCGGGAAGTGAAGAGAGTGCAGCAGATACTGCCACAGAGGCAGGCACAGATGCAGCAGCTAATTAGTTACATATAATTTTCAAAAGCAAAAGAGTATTTCAAATTCTTAGATCAGAGAAAATGAAATACTCTTTTTGCGTTTGAATTTGAAACTCTTTTAGCTGTTTGCGTGGGAAAATAAAAACAGCTGAAAAATATGAACAGTAACACATGAATTGCTGGAGGTAGAGACTTCTATAGAAAATTAGTTGCAATTTATCTGTTTCAAGTATAAAATGAGAAACAGAGTGAGTTTATATCATGTTTACAAAAGAAAAAGTACTGCTGTAGCATTCGCAGCAGTCACAGATAAAAGGAGAGAGTGAAATGTCAACAAAAATCGGACGTAATGATCCATGCTGGTGCGGCAGTGGAAAGAAATATAAAAAATGCCATGAGGCTTTTGATGCGAAAGTAGAAATCCTGCGTCAGAAAGGATATCCGGTTCTGGATCATAAACTGATCAAGACTCCAGAGCAGATTGAGAAGATTAAAGAGAGCTGTCGAATCAATGTTGCAGTACTTGATTATGTGGCAGAGCATATTAAAGCTGGTGTATCAACAGAAGAAATCAATCATTGGGTACATGAGGAAACTGTGCGTCATGGAGGAATCCCGGCACCGTTGAATTATGAAGGGTTTCCAAAAAGCGTGTGTACTTCTGTGAATGAGGTGGTATGCCATGGAATTCCATCTGAGGATGAGATCCTGAAGGACGGTGATATAGTAAATGTAGACGTTTCTACAATTTACAATGGCTATTTTTCTGACTCATCCCGTATGTTCTGTATTGGAAATGTAAGTCCTGAGAAAGAAAAACTGGTCCGCGTAACCAAAGAATGTGTGGAAATCGGTATTTCCAAGGTAAAACCATGGGAACCTATTGGAAATATGGGTCACGCTGTTCATATGCATGCACTTGAAAATGGCTACACAATTGTAAAAGAAATCGGCGGACATGGCGTTGGCCTGGAATTCCATGAGGATCCCTGGGTAAGCTATACTTCCGAAGAGAACAGCGGCGTGATCATGGAGCCGGGAATGATGTTTACCATTGAGCCTATGGTAAATATGGGAAGCGATGAAGTATATACAGATGAGGAAGATGACTGGACAGTACGCACTGAGGACGGTATGCCTTCTGCCCAGTGGGAAGTAACCGTACTGGTAACAGAGGATGGCTGCGAGGTTATCTGTTGGTAATGGTTTTGGAAGGTTGTCTTTGAAAAAAATTTGTGACTTGTTTTATGGGCTTTTTATAAAAATAATGGTTGCAAACAGAAAATAATTATAGTATAATCACTTATGTTGTGAAAAAAGATGGTCCGCTGTTACCGTGATGGGTATTAAGAACATCCAGAGAATAAGGAGAGAATAAAATGAACGAAATTATTAAAAACATCGAAGCAGAACAGCTGAAAAAAGACGTACCGCAGTTTAACGTAGGTGATACCGTAAGAGTACACGCACTGATTAAAGAGGGTAACCGTGAGCGTATCCAGATCTTTGAGGGAACTGTATTAAAGAAACAGGGCGGAAGCACCAGAGCTACTTTCACAGTAAGAAAAGCTTCCAACGGCGTTGGCGTTGAGAAAACATGGCCGCTTCATTCCCCACACGTAAAAGAAGTAGAAGTTATCCGTCGTGGTAAAGTTCGCCGTGCGAAACTGAACTACTTAAGAGACCGTGTAGGTAAAGCTGCTAAGGTTAAAGAGCTTGTTAAATAATTTCAATCGAAAATTGCTGGTTGCTGTTCACTGGTGATGTTCCGCGAAGTGCTTTCGTGAACGAAGTGAATACGAACAGTGACTTTTGCTGCGCAGATGGCCGTGCTGACTGTCTGGGCAGCATTTTTTTGATTATTTTTTCTTTTTCTTTTTCGGGATATGTGATAAGATAATAAAGTATCTGGCCTGAGATGAAAAAAGTGTTTTGGAACCAGACGCAGGACATGCAATTATGACACGAATGGAGTAGATATGAGCGACAGAAGAAATAAAAGAGAAAAAGAGCAGTTGTTCAACATGCCGGAAATTGCAAAACTGGAGAAAAAATCTTTTTCTGGTGCCATAGAGAAATTAGAAGACAGTAAACTGAAAAAAGTTTTGATCTGGGTATTCGCGATCACAGTTACACTGATCTTTGCAGTGCTGACTTCTATGATGCTGTTTCAGTCTGTGACGATGCAGGAGAGCTCCATGGAGCCTACTCTGGCAGTTGGAAGCCGGTATTTTGTAAACAAGCTTGCTTATAAAGCATCCTCGCCGAAACGTGGCGATATTATTGTATTCCGCACAAATGCAAGTGATGATGCGGCTCTTCATATCCGCCGTGTGATTGGACTTCCAGGTGAGACCGTTCAGATTGTGAATGGAAGAATTCTGATCAATGGAGAGACATATAAAGAAGGCAAAGATTTTCCCACGATCAACAATCCGGGAATGGCAGCCAATGCCATTACACTGGAAGCGGGAGAGTACTTTGTCCTGGGCGATAACCGTAATAACAGCGAAGACAGCCGTTATGGCGATATCGGACGAGTGAATAAGAAATATATAACTGGTAAGCTCTGGTTCCAGATATCCCCGAAGAAAGACATAGGGCCGTTGAATAATTAAACTGTGAGACTTTTATAAAAAATAAGTGATTGTTCAGCACGTTCGCGGTTACACGCTTTGTGGAACGGTATCTGCTGAACAGCTGTAAGAATGAGGTAAATATGAACGTACAATGGTATCCTGGTCATATGACCAAAGCGAAAAGACAGATGCAGGAGGACATTAAGCTGATCGACCTGATCATTGAGCTTGTGGACTCCAGAGTTCCCCTTGCAAGCCGGAATCCGGATATTGACGAGCTTGGGAAAAATAAAGCAAGGCTGATTCTTTTGAATAAATCAGACCTTGGAGATGAACGCCAGAATGAAGCATGGAAAGCTTATTTTCAGGGGAAGGGGTTCTATGTGGTAAAAGTAGATTCCCGTAGCGGCTCTGGTATGAAAGCAATTCAGGCGGCTATTCAGGAAGCCTGCAAGGAGAAAACGGAGAGGGACAGAAGAAGAGGAATCAAAAACCGCCCGATCCGTGCTATGGTAGTAGGAATTCCTAACGTTGGTAAGTCTACTTTTATCAATACTTTTGCTGGAAGAGCATGCGCCAAGACGGGAAACAAGCCAGGTGTAACCAAGGGCAAACAGTGGATCCGCCTGAATAAGAATGTGGAGCTTCTGGATACTCCTGGGATTCTCTGGCCCAAGTTTGAAGATGAGGCAGTGGGAATGCGCCTTGCCTATATTGGTTCTATCAAGGACGATATACTGAATATGGAGGAGCTTTCCCTTACGCTTATTGATTTCCTTCGGGAAAAATATTCTGGTGCATTGGAGAAACGCTATCAGATCCAGGAGGAAGGCATAGCTGTGCAGATATTAGAAGCAATCGCGCGTTCCAGAGGATGTCTGAAGAAGGGGGAGGAGCTGGACTATGCCAAGGCCTCTCTGATTCTGTTCGATGACTTCCGCTCTGGAAAGATTGGAAAAATTACTTTGGAGTGGGTGCCGGAAGAAGGTAAATAATATGCAGAAAATCGGAGAAATAAAGTGTGAAATCCAGGCTGCTGAACCGGGAGAATATGCCACTCTTTTTGAAAAATACAAAGAGGATACAAGAAGTGGAGTCAGGAAGCTTCTGGAGCAGCTTCATAAGAAAGAAGAGGCTTACCAGAAGGAACTTCTGCGCACAGAAAAGATGAAGGAATTTGAGCGCAAATACGAAGATTTGGGCTATGTGTGCGGAATTGATGAAGTTGGAAGAGGCCCGCTGGCAGGTCCTGTTGTAGCGGGGGCTGTTATTTTGCCAAGAGACTGCAAAATCCTGTATCTGAATGATTCCAAACAGTTGAGCGCTAAAAAAAGGGATGAATTGTATGATGTGATCATGGAGAATGCGGTAGCTGTTGGAATCGGAATGGCAAGTCCCCGGAGAATTGATGAGATCAATATTCTTCAGGCTACCTATGAGGCAATGCGTGAGGCTGTCAGCAAGCTGGAGCCGGTGCCGCAGATTCTTCTCAATGACGCAGTAACCATTCCCGACGTGACCATACCTCAGGTGCCGATCATAAAAGGGGATGCCAAGAGTATTTCCATTGCAGCTGCCAGCATTGTAGCTAAGGTCACAAGAGATCGGATGATGGTAGAGTACGATAAAGTGATGCCGGAATATGGCTTTGCCTCAAATAAGGGGTATGGAGCTGCAGCACATATTGAAGCCTTGAAAAAATATGGTCCAAGTCCGATTCACAGGGCAACTTTTATAAAGAATTTTATAGGATAATGTGAAATTTTGAAAAGGCTGATGGTCCGGATATGAATATGTTTTGCGGTTATGAATACAAAAGATACCTACACAGAAGGATATATGGGAGTTTTTATGCAGAAAAACAAGCGAAAAGTAGGTGCTTTTTATGAAGAAATCGCTGCAGATTATCTGGTTTCCCAGGGCGTGATGATTCTGGAGCGAAATTACAGGAACTGGCTGGGGGAAATCGACCTGATCGGAATGACTGCTGATGGATGGTTGATTTTTGTGGAGGTTAAGTACAGAAGTTCGGAACGCTTAGGAAGTCCGCTGGCAGCAGTGAACGGCAGAAAGCAGCTGGTGATTTCCAAGGTGGCAGTGGAATATTTGAAGAATCATTACAGAAGCATGGATGTGAGATGCAGGTTTGATGTGGTGGGAATCAACGGCGATAAGATTTGTTGGATAAAAAATGCCTTTGATTTCTGTCAGTGAGCCAGAGCCTGTTTGAAAAAATATTCCTGCAATCTGTATGCCCCACTTTGCGGTATACTATGCCAGAATTCTGTTGACGTAGCTCGCTGCGGCGCCCTTATCCGGACAAAATCTCCCACAAATTGTGACGCACATCTTGCAGAAAGCCTTTTTCAAACACGCTCTAGAGAATGAATTCTTAACAGGTTCGAGAAGAACTGTGAGATCAGAAGAAGAGGAGAATCAGATGAAGATTAAATGGCATAACGAAAATAAACTTCATATGCAAGTAAAAGAAAATAATGGAGTCACCTATCTTACTTATCCCTCTTTTGAACAGTTCCCGGATATTGTGCATTGTTTCAGTACAAGACTTGGCGGTGTAAGCCAGGGAATTTTTTCATCTATGAATCTTAGCTTTACAAGAGGTGATGAAGAAAACGCGGTAAAAGACAATTATCGCAGACTTAGTGCAGCGGTAGGCTTTTCTTTGGAAGATATTGTCACATCTGATCAGACACACACTACAAACGTGCAGCTGGTGGGGGCAGAAGACAGGGGGAAAGGTGTAACGCGTCCAAGAACATATAAAGATGTGGATGGAATGATCACCAATGTTCCAGGTGTTGTTTTATGCACCTTTTATGCAGATTGTGTGCCGCTGTATTTCGTAGATCCGGTTCACAAAGCCATAGGCTTGTCTCATTCCGGATGGCGTGGGACAGTTGGGAAAATCGGTAAGGTGACTATAGAGAAAATGGCAGAGCAGTTTGGCTCAGATCCGGAGGAGATTTTTACGGCAATTGGTCCCTCCATCTGTCAGGACTGCTATGAAGTAAGCGAAGATGTGATTCTGGAATTTCAGAAAGCTTTTGAAGAGAAATACTGGGAAAAGCTTTTTTATAAAAAGAAGAATGGTAAGTACCAGCTGGATCTTTGGGAAGCAAACCACATTATTTTTCTGAAGGCAGGAATAAAAGAAGAGCATATTTCCATGCCTGGAATTTGCACCTGCTGTAATCCGGAATTCCTCTTTTCCCACAGGGCATCCCATGGAAGGAGAGGAAATCTGGCGGCTTTTCTGGGCATTCGTCGGGAAAAATAATGTTACAGACAAGTGCAGATGCGTTTTACTGCCCATGTAAATAAGTAAATATAAAGAAGCCCTGTACCACAAACGAGATAATGTGGAACAGGGCTTTGTTTGTTTATTGTCTATTACTGATTTACACGCTTCATCAGATCCATGATCTTCTCATTACTGGAACGAACCTTCTCAACAGAAACATCGTGGTTGATGATATCCATAATACTTGCAAGATATTTGCTCATATTTGCTTCCACATAGTAAGGTCTGGTAAGAAGCTCCGGAATACGGTAGTTCAGGTTGGTTGTGATAACCTTGTCAATCCAGCCTTTCTCATAGTAAGCGTCAAATTTATCCATACCTTCTGTAAACAGACCGTAAGTAGTGCAGATGAATACACGGTTGGCGTGACGTTCTTTGATCTGTTTGGCAACGTCAAGCATACTTTCTCCAGAAGAAATCATGTCGTCGATGATAACAACGTCTTTGCCTTCTACAGAGTCGCCAAGGAACTCATGAGCTACGATGGGGTTCTTGCCATTTACCACTGTGGAATAATCACGTCTCTTATAGAACATGCCCATATCAACGCCCAGAATATTGGAAAAATAGACGGCTCTGGACATAGCACCCTCATCCGGACTGATGATCATAAGATGATCATTGTCAACCTGGAAATTGTCAACGTTCTTTATCAGAGCTTTCAGGAACTGATAGGTTGGGAAAAAGTTGTCAAAACCATTTAACGGAATGGAGTTCTGCACACGCGGGTCATGAGCATCAAAAGTGATGATATTGGCTACGCCCATATCACTTAATTCACGAAGTGCCAGTGCGCAGTCAAGAGATTCTCTCTTCTTACGTCTGTGCTGACGGCCTTCATAAAGGAATGGCATGATTACATTGATACGATGTGCCTTACCTGTAGCTGCGGAAATAATTCTCTTCAGGTCCTGAAAATGGTTATCCGGAGACATGTGATTCTCGTGACCGCAGACAGTGTATGTGGAACTGTAGTTGGTAACGTCTACCATAATGTAAAGATCAGTTCCTCGGACAGATTCCTTAATGATTCCCTTACCTTCACCGGTACCGAAACGCGGACATTCGCACTCCACGATAAAAGAGTCTTCGCTGTATCCCTGTGGGATATTGTCAAGGCCCTTCTTTTCTACAAGTTCCTTACGGAATTTTACCAGGTTTCTGTCTACCTCCTCTGCAAGTTCGCGGCAGCCCTCCAGCGCAGCGATACGAATAGGTGCGACAGGCATAGATTTCTCAAGCAATTCTATGTTCGGCATGATATTCCTCCTAAGTAGTATGCTAATTATCGATTCGATTATCTGCAAAAAATGGGGACACGTGTCCTTTACCTTTGCAGACCTCTTCTTTATATTTATAACATTTGCCCTAAATGTCGTCAAGGAATTTATTGATTTTTACTTGAAAAATTACCCGGACGTGAGCAGGAAATGAAATTTTTTGTTGTGTTTTTCGGGAAAACTTGTTATATTAAAAATAATGGCTTTATTATGCTGAGCCAGAGATGGACGATCTGTGACGTTGTATTCGGGTCTCTGAATCTTAAAATGTATTTGAAAAATGATTTTTCAAACAGATTCTGGAACAGAGCTGACGCGACAGATCACATTTGACTTATAATGGAGATAAATGTGAAGAAACAAAATAAACACGTGATTGCAATTGTGCAGGATGGAAGTATTGCACAAGAACTGGAGCTTGTGCCGGGAGATATACTGCTCACTGTAAACGGTCAGCCTGTGGAAGATATATTTGACTACCGTTATCTGATAAATGAAGAATTCGTTGTTCTGGAAGTGGAAAAGGCAAACGGAGAGATCTGGGAGCTGGAGGTGGAGAAGGAATATGAAGAAGACCTTGGGATTACCTTTGAGAAGGATCTGATGGATGATTATCGTTCCTGTTCCAATCACTGCATTTTCTGTTTTATTGACCAGATGCCGCCTGGAATGAGAGATACTCTTTATTTTAAAGATGATGATTCCAGATTGTCCTTCATACAGGGAAATTATGTGACCCTGACCAATATGAGTGATCATGATATAGACCGGATCATCCGGTACCATCTGGAGCCCATTAATATTTCCATCCAGACCATGAATCCGGAACTGAGATGTAAAATGCTTCATAACCGCTTCGCCGGGGATGCATTGAAAAAGCTTCAGAAACTGTATGATGCAGGAATCACTATGAATGGGCAGATTGTTTTGTGCAAAGGAGTTAATGACGGTAAGGAACTGGATGACAGTATTCGCAAGATGTCTGCCTATGCACCAGTACTTCAGAGCGTTTCAGTAGTTCCGGTTGGTCTGACTAAGTTTCGTGAGGGGTTGTATCCGATGGAACAGTTTCAGAAGGAAGATGCATTAGAAGTTCTGGAGATTATTCATTCCTGGCAGAAGAAAATGATGGACCAGTATGGCATTCATTTTATCCATGCTTCAGATGAATGGTACATTCTGGCAGGGAAGGATCTGCCCATGGAAGAGTCCTATGATGGCTATCTTCAGCTGGAAAACGGTGTGGGAATGCTTCGGCTCCTTGGCGAAGAAGTGAAAGAAGCTGTTGCAGGCAGGGCAGGAGATGACCGAAGGATAAAGGCTGTCAGTGCTACAGGAGCTTTGGCGGCACCATTTATTAAGAAATATATGGAGATGATCCATGAGAAATTTCCAAATGTAGAAGTGGATGTGATCTCCATAAGAAACGAATTTTTCGGAGAAACGATTACGGTGTCTGGTTTGATCACGGGACAGGATCTGATCAGACAATTAAGCGGCAGAGACCTTGGAGAGAAGCTTTTGCTTCCCTGCAACATGCTGAAAAATGAAGAAGATATTTTTCTGGATGATATCTCTGTGGAAGAGCTTTCCAGGAAACTGAATGTAGAAATTGTAATTGTGGATGAAGGTGGTTCAGACCTTGTGTCTGCAGTCCTTGATCCGATTGAACATAAGAAACAGAAAAGGAGACAAATGTATGAGCAAACCGGTAGTAGCAATTGTGGGCAGGCCTAATGTAGGAAAATCCACATTGTTTAATGTACTGGCAGGGGATAAGATTTCCATTGTTAAAGATACGCCAGGTGTAACCAGAGACAGAATTTATGCAGATGTATCATGGCTGGATAATGATTTTACTATTATTGACACAGGTGGTATTGAACCGGATAGCGGCGATGTGATTCTTTCTCAGATGAGGGAGCAGGCTCAGATCGCTATTGATACTGCGGATGTCATTATCTTTATTACAGATGTACATCAGGGACTTGTGGATTCTGATGCGAAAGTTGCAGATATGCTTCGCCGCAGCGGCAAACCAGTGGTACTTGCAGTGAATAAGGTGGACAGCATTCAGAAATATATGATGGATGTTTATGAATTTTATAATCTGGGAATCGGCGAGCCATTTGCCATTTCTGCAGCTAACCGTCAGGGACTTGGAGATATGCTTGATGAGGTCGTAAAACATTTCCCGGAGGATACGGGAGAGGATGAGGATTCTGATATTCCGAAGATTGCTATTGTAGGTAAACCTAATGTTGGTAAGTCCTCTCTGATCAATAAGCTGCTGGGGGAAGACCGTGTAATCGTTTCAGATATTGCTGGAACCACTCGTGATGCAGTTGATACGAAGGTTACCTGGAACGAAAAAGATTATATTTTTATCGATACAGCCGGACTCCGCCGTAAAGCAAAAGTAAAAGAAGAAATTGAGCGCTTCAGTGTGATCCGTACTGTAACAGCTGTAGAACGTGCAGATGTTGTAGTTGTAATGATCGATGCATCAGAAGGCGTTACAGAGCAGGATGCAAAAATTGCCGGAATTGCCCATGAGAAAGGCAAGGGCGTGATCATTGCAGTGAATAAATGGGATGCTATTGAGAAAAATGACAAGACCATTTACAAACATACTAACCGTATTCGGGAGGTCCTTTCCTTTATGCCTTATGCAGAAATCGTGTTTATTTCTGCCCGAACAGGACTTCGGATTTCCAGAATGTTTGAGACACTGGATGCGGTAATTGAGAATCAGACTATGCGTATCCAGACTGGTGTGCTTAATGAGATCCTTGCAGAAGCAGTTGCCATGCAGCAGCCGCCGTCTGACAGGGGCCGCCGTCTGAAAATTTTCTACATGACACAGGTTGCGGTAAAACCGCCTACATTCGTAATCTTTGTCAATGACAAAGAACTTATGCATTTTTCCTACACCAGATATCTGGAAAATAAAATCCGGGATGCCTTTGACTTTGGCGGTACACCGCTGAAATTTATTGTAAGAGAGCGCGGAGAGAAGGAATAAAGATGGAACGTATTATTTGTCTGGCTATTGGATATTTGTTTGGAATGTTTCAGACGTCATACATTATCGGAAAAATCCATCACATGGATATCCGTCAATATGGAAGCGGCAATGCAGGAACTACCAATGCCCTTCGTACTCTTGGAAAAAAAGCGGGGGCAATGACTCTTATTGGCGATATGCTTAAATGTGTGATTGCCATTCTGATCGTGGATGCAGTATTTAAGAATCGGTATCAGGAAATTCTTCCATTGCTTGGCATGTACACGGCAGCAGGCTGCGTGCTTGGACATAATTTTCCGTTTTATCTTGGATTCAGGGGCGGCAAGGGAATTGCAGCTTCTGCGGGAATGCTGCTGGCAATGGACTGGAGAGTATTTCTGATCTGCGCGGTGATCTTTATTGGGCTGGTAGCTATTACCCGCTATGTGTCATTGGGGTCAATGGCAGCATATGTAGGTGCGCTGATTTGTTTCATTGGGTTTGGCGCTGCGGGAAGTTATGGCATGGATTTCCCTCATACATTTGAGATGGATGTGATCATGGGACTTATGACAGCACTTGCAATTTACAGACACAGGGCGAATATTTACCGCCTTTTAAATGGAACTGAGAATAAGCTTGGTGCAGCGAAAACTGCAGCCAAATAAGATGAGGTGATAAAATGGCAAAAATCAGCGTAATGGGAACCGGAAGCTGGGGAACAGCACTTGCAATACTGCTTCACAACAATGGTCATCAGGTTATGTTGTGGTCTGCACATCCGGAAAAGGCAGCCAGTCTGAATCAGACCCGGGAGGATCCGAAAAAGCTTCCCGGAATTAAAATTCCAGATGGAATTGTGATAACCGGTGATGAAAAGACAGCTTTGGATTCACCAGATATAGTTGTATTTGCCTCACCATCTGCTTATATGCGTGCTATCAGCAAACGACTTTCCCCATTGATTCGACGGGGCCAGATTATTGTAAATGTGGCGAAAGGTGTAGAAGAAAATACGCTTATGCCTGTGTGTGATATTATTAAAGAAGAGATTCCTCAGGCAGATGTTTGTGTGCTTTCAGGACCAAGCCATGCGGAAGAAGTAAGCCGCGGACTCCCTACTACGTGTGTAGTCAGTGCCCGCAAAAAAGAGACCGCTGAATATCTCCAGGGCCTTTTTATGAGCCCTGTTTTCCGGGTGTATACTACACCGGATATGCTGGGGGTAGAGCTTGGCGGTGCCCTTAAGAATGTAATCGCCCTGGCAGCAGGGACTGCTGATGGTTTAGGGTATGGAGATAATACAAAGGCTGCTTTGATCACAAGAGGAATAGCTGAGATGGCGCGGCTTGGTGTCAAGATGGGCGCTAAATTGGAGACTTTTGCCGGCCTTTCCGGAATTGGTGATCTGATTGTTACCTGTGCCAGTGTGCACAGCCGAAACAGACGCGCTGGCTATCTGATGGGACAGGGTTACACCATGAAGCAGGCTATGGACGAAGTGCAAATGGTTGTGGAGGGCGTTTATTCCGCAAAGGCAGCCAAAGCGCTGGCTGAGAAATATAATGTGGAAATGCCGATCATTATGGAAGTAAATAAGCTTCTGTTTGAAAACAAGCCTGCATCTGAAGCTGTGAAAGACCTGATGCAGAGAGAGAAACAGGGAGAAATTTCCTGGGAACTGTGAATGCTATATTCAGCAAATAAGCTGTTGCAAAATATAAAATACAGAAAATATAACTGAAAGAATAGAATCGCAAAAAACTGCCAGAGCAGTGAGCAAAAAAACGAAAGAGTATGCTCAATGTCCTGGCAGTTAATAATTTACAAAGGGTGAAAAGATTAAAAAATAACATCCTTCAGATCATCCGGCACATGGGATGTATGGAGATCTTCATTTAAAGTATCCATGATCGCCATATCTTCATCCTCAATGTTGAAATCAAAAATATTGGCGTTGGAAGCAATGCGGTCTGGATTGACGGATTTCGGAATTACAGAAATACCCTTCTGGATTGCCCAGCGAAGACCGACCTGAGCAGGAGTATGTGCATACTTGGTTCCGAGAACACACATTACATCATTGTCAAGGTAAGCACCTCTGGCAAGCGGTGCATAAGCCTGAACCTGAATTCCTTCCGACTGGCAATATTCAATCAGTTCTTTCGGATAGCAAAGCGGATGACATTCGATCTGGTTGACAGCAGGTACAATACCGGAAATTTTCTTAAGCTCTTCCAGATGATGAATCTGGAAATTGCTGACGCCGATGGAAAGTACACGGCCGGTTTCAAGAAGTTTGGCCATCTCCAGCCAGGTTCCGGTATAGCAGCCAGGCACCGGCCAGTGAATCAGATAAAGATCCAGATAATCCAGCTTCAACCGCTCCATGCTTCTGTAAAAAGCACCATCTACATCTCCAAGTCGTTGCGCATTGTTCCAGATCTTGCTGGTGATAAAAAGTTCTTTGCGTGGGACACCACATTTGGCAATTGCCTTGCCTACACTTTCTTCGTTTTTGTAAGCGGAAGCAGTGTCAATAAGACGGTAGCCCGCGTTCACTGCAGCTGTAATGGCTGTCTCTGCTTCGTTATCTGCTGTTTTATATACACCAAGCCCTAAAAGGGGCATTTCTCTGTCGGTATTCAGGAATACGGTTTCTCTCAAAGCTAATTCCTCCTCATTAAACAATAAATGCTGCTGCTCATGAAGTAATCAGCAACCAATAAATTTCATTCATTATAGCATATAATTACAAAACATTCACCTGTTTTTTGCTTAAATACGCATTCGTTAATCTTTAGACAAACTTTAGAAATAACTGGTAAAATTGTACAGAAATTAAAACATATATTTGTGTGGTAAAGCGTTGAAATTTGGTAAAATTTTATAATTATCTCCTTGCGTAATAATGAGAAAGGTTGTATAATAAAAGAAAAATTTGATAAATTTATGTCATAACTCTGCGATTTTTTAGGTAGAAGAAAGAAAATGTGTTATGCATGAAGGTATGAGGTATGCGGAATCTCATTATATTAAAAGGGAATAGAATATCTTTATATCCATTCTTACATGTTTTCTCACGTTGCCGGCGTGAGTTTTTTTCGTGCCTGGAAGAGAAACAATGTTATGATTTGTCTGCCGCATTCAAGGCGGAAAGGAGTAGTTACTATGCATTTAATCAAAGATGAAAACGGCAATCTGATCCAGCATGGTCATGAGCATACCCACCAGCATACCCATGCAGACGGAGTGAGCCATACACATGCGCATACCCATGACGGAACAGAAGGTCATGACCATACACATAATGAGGGACAGAACTGCAGTACAGACTGCGGCGGCTGCCAGGGAGGGGACTGCAGGAATGAGACAGTAGCTCTTCTTACCTATATGCTTCAGCACAATGAGCACCATGCAGCAGAACTTGACCAGATGGCGGATAATCTTGCCAAGATGGGAATGGATGCCGCTGCGAAGACCATTAAGGAAAGCGTATCCGATTTCCAGAAAGGCAACATGCGCCTTGGCCTTGCCCTGACTCTTGTGAAAGAGGAAATGAAATAAGGAGGCATTATTATGTGTTTGGCAACTGTATATAAAGAAAATGACGATTCTGTAATCTTCAAGAACGTCAGCCGTATTAATGTAGATGGAAACAAACTTGTTCTCCGCGATATTATGGGTGATGAAAGAGTGGTAGAGGGAACCATCCTTATGGTAGACCTTGCGAACAGTATCGTTAAAGTAAAATGTGACTGACATGGATTTTCTGATTACTGTTCAGTGGAAATGTTTCATAAGGTGCATTTGCAAACAAAGTGTACAGTAACGTTTTCTGCTGATACAGAAGAACAAAAGCGGATTGCTTCAGTAATCCGTGATGCTTATCAGATCTTGAGGCATTATGCCTTTAGAATAAAAATTACTTAATACGTGGAGGTATGTAATTATGAAATTGTCAGAAGCAATGAGAGAAAGAATGCTTCTGTCTTTCGAGCTATTTCCGCCGAAGACAGAAAAGGGGATGGATAACCTTCCTGGGACGATCGATCATCTGATGAAATACAAACCTGCGTACATTTCCTGTACATACGGTGCAGGCGGCGGAAACGTTGGTGCTAACAGAGAAGTATGCCAGATGATCAGGAAGGCCGGAACAACACCGGTTACCCATTTTACAGTAATCAAGAACACGAAAGAGGGAATCAAAGAGCAGCTGGATCAGTACCTTGCAGAGGGAGTAGATCATATGCTTGCACTTCGTGGAGATATTCCGCTTGGTGAGACAACAACCTGCGGTGATTTCAACTACGCAACAGATCTTGTTAAATTTGTCCGTGACGAATTTGGTGACAAATTTGAAATCGCAGTTGCAGGATCTCCGGAGGGCCACATTGCATGCCGCAGTCTTGATGCTGATATCGCAGTTCTGAGACAGAAACAGGACAATGGTGCCGATTATATCATGACTCAGCTTTGCTGGGATATGGAGCAGTTTAAATACTGGCTGGATTCAATTCGTGAGGCTGGTGTTACAATGCCTGTAGACGTAGGAGTTATGCCAATCCTTGACATGTCCGCTACAATTAATATGGCACTTTCCCGTAATGGTTGTGTGATGGATCGTGAGCTTTGCAGACTCATCTCCAGAAACTGGCTGTTCCCGAACCCATTTGCAGCAAAAGATGCTGATGGCAAGCCGTTTGATATGTTCTATGATGATAAGATCAAGAGATTCAAAGAAGAGGGAATCGAGTACACGATCAGACAGATCGACGAGTACCGTGCTCTCGGCGTAGATGGCATCCATCTGTATGCTTTGAATAAATGGAAAGATGTATCCGAGATCATTGACAGATCCGGACTTTGTACATTAATCTAATCGATTTTGACTTAAATTTTTCAGGAGGCAATTGATAGTATTATGGCACATGTAATTGCTGTCGCAGGTAAAGGCGGCGTTGGTAAAACCACATTATGCGGAATGCTGATCCAGTATCTCTGCAAGAAAGGCAAAGGACCGATCCTTGCAGTAGATGCTGACGCAAACTCAAATTTGAACGAAGTTCTTGGAGTAGAAGTGGAGACTACACTTGGTGATGTAAGGGAAGAAATTGCCCGCGCAGAGCTTGCAAGCGAGAATCCGATCCCGGCGGGAATGTCCAAGGCGGATTACGCTGAAAGACGTTTTGAGGATGCTCTGGTAGAAGATGATGATTTTGATCTTCTGGTTATGGGCAGAACCCAGGGAAAAGGCTGCTACTGTTTTGTAAATGGACTTCTTCAGACCCAGCTTGCCAAATACCAGAATAATTATCCTTATATCGTAGTTGATAACGAAGCTGGTATGGAGCACATCAGCAGGGGAGTACTTCCGTCCATGCAGACAGCGATTCTGGTCAGTGACTGTTCCAGAAGAGGTGTACAGGCTGTAGGTCGTATTGCAGAGCTTATTAAAGAATGTGATATGCACCCGGATACAGTAGGCCTTATCATTAACCGTGCTCCTGGCGGAAAGCTGAATGACGGAATCAAAGAAGAGATTGAGAAGCAGGGTCTTCATCTTCTTGGCGTAGTGCCGCAGGATGAGACTGTTTACGAGTATGACTGCGAGGGTAAACCGACCGCAGGGCTTCCGGAAGATAATCCGGTAAAGATGGCTCTTCGTGAGATCGTAGATAAGCTTGTTTTATAAGGGAAGTCCCCCTTACCCCACATGTTTATGTGATAAGAGGATAGAAATGGCATTATAATTCGCAGCAGGCAAGAACGCTGCTGCGGAATTTTTGTCAGGTATTTATCCCATGGGAGGGGATGGGTTCCGGAAAACGGAATATAAATAAATTTATCAAAAGTAACACATACTTAGAGGAGGTCAATAATGAGTGAATTCAAATTAACTACAGTGGAAGAATTCGAAGCTGCCACAGCCCGTCTTCTTGAGACTGGTGCAAAGGTAGGCGCTGATTCCTGGCAGATGCGTGTTAAGAATCAGACTCCACACTGTAAATTCGGTGAGCAGGGCGTATGTTGCCGAATCTGTTCAATGGGTCCGTGCCGTATTACACCTAAGGCACCGAGAGGTATCTGCGGATGCGATGTACATGGTATCGTAGGAAGAAACTTCCTTCGTTTCACAGCAGGCGGCGCAGCTACACACTCTGATCACGGACGTGAGATCTGTATCACACTTGGACATGCAAAAGAGGGCGGCGACTATCAGGTGAAAGATCCTGAGAAGCTGATCCGTATTGCAAAAGAGTGGGGCGTTGAGACAGAGGGTAAAGACATCTATGATCTGGCTCATGAAATGTCTGATCTGGCTCAGGAAGAATACGGAAAGATCAGAGGATATTCCAGATGGCTTAAGAGAGCACCTCAGCATACACAGGATCTGTGGCATGCAGCTGGAATTGAGCCAAGAGCAATTGACCGTGAGGTTTCCTGTGCACTTCATATGACTCATATGGGTAACACAAGTAAACCGGAGGCTCTGATCCGTCAGGCGCTTCGTAACGGTCTTTCCGATGGATGGGGCGGTTCCATGTGCGGAACTGAGTTCTCTGATGTCCTTTTCGGAACTCCAAAGCCAATCGATACCGAGGCTAACCTTGGTGTTATGAATGCAGAAAATGTAAACATCGTTGTTCATGGACATGACCCGAGTCTTTCTGAGATGATCTGTGAGTATGCAGACAGCAAAGAGATGATCGACTATGCGAAATCCATGGGTGCTAAGGGAATCACTGTTTCCGGTGTATGTTGTACATCTAATGAGGTTGCAATGCGTCGCGGTATTCCGATGGCAGGTAACTTCTTACAGCAGGAGAACGTTGTACTGACAGGTGCCTGTGAGGCAATCGTAGTTGACGTTCAGTGTATTTTCCCGGCACTTGGACCTCTTTCCAAATGCTTCCATACAAAATTCATCACAACTTCTCCAATCTGCCAGATGCCAGATTCCGATTTCATTGAATTTGATGCAGGTACAGCAGGAGAGAAAGCAAAACAGATCGTAAAACTTGCATGTGAGAACTTCAAGAACAGAAAACCAGAGCTTGTACATATCCCGGATCTGAAACATAAAGCTACTGTTGGTTACTCTGTAGAAGCAATCGTTAAGACACTTGACGACGTAACAAACTCTCAGGTAGACGAGACTGGTACCACCAAACCTCTTCTTGAGTGTATTACATCTGGTGTTATCCGTGGTGCTGTTGCTATGGTTGGATGTAACAACCCGAAGGTCAGACCTGACACAGCTCACATCGAACTTATGAAGAAACTGATCGCAAACGATATCGTGATCATCGCTTCCGGATGTTCCGCTCAGGCAGCTGCTCGTGCAGGACTTATGGACAAAGCTGCAAAAGACCTTTGCGGTGCTGGTCTGAAACGTGTTTGCGAGCTTGCAGATATCCCGCCAGTATTACATATGGGATCCTGTGTTGATATCAGCCGTATGCTGATCCTTGCTTCTGAGCTTGCCAAGGATTCCGGACTGAACATTTCCCAGCTTCCAGTAGTAGGATGTGCTCCTGAGTGGATGTCTGAGAAGGCAGTTTCCATTGGAAACTATGTAGTAGCAACTGGTCTTGATACATATCTTGGTGTAGACCCATATGTTTCCGGTTCTACAGAGGTTGCAAGCCTCCTTACAGAGGGTGTACGTGACTGGGTAGAAGCAGCATATACAGTTGAGAAAGATATTGATAAATTAGGCGATCTTATGATTGCGAGAATCGAAGAGAAACGTGACGCTCTCGGAATCTGATCGAAGGAAAGGCGCGATTAACTTATGAAAATAGCAGTAACCGGTAAAGGCGGAGTAGGAAAGACAACTTTTGCAGCAACACTTGCCAGACTATATGCAGATGAAGGGAAAAAGGTCCTTGCAGCTGATGTTGACCCGGACGCAAACCTGGGACTGGCTCTTGGATTTGATGAGGAGACTTTAGATTCCATCGTTCCCATTTCCAAGATGCGTAAGCTGGTAGAGGAGCGTACCGGAGCCAACAGCCAGAATCAGTTTTATACACTGAATCCGAAGGTAGACGACATTCCGGACACCTACGGAAAGGTTTGTAATGGTGTAAAGCTGCTTGTCCTTGGAACCGTGGAAACAGGCGGAGGCGGATGTGTCTGTCCTGAACATGTCATGTTAAAAAGAATCATCAGCAACCTTGTAGTGCACAGGGATGATGTGGTAATTATGGATATGGAAGCCGGTCTGGAGCATCTGGGCCGGGGAACCACGGAGAGCATGGACGAATTTATTGTGGTGATCGAACCAGGTGCAAGAAGTGTACAGACCTACAAAAACGTAAAACGTCTTGCAAAGGATCTTGGCATTACTCAGGTTAAGGTAGTGGCCAACAAAGTACGGAACGAAGAGGATGAAGAATTTATCCGCAACAAGATTCCGGCAGAAGATCTTCTTGGAATGATCCATTACAATGTAGAAGTTATGGACGCAGACCGCCAGGGTAAATCACCCTATGATTTCAGTGAGACAGTAACATCTGAGATCAGAAAGATTAAAGAAAAGATAGACAACGAATCAAGTCTGTAAATAATAGGAGGTACTACAGTGACTTTATTTGATAGAGTATTCAGCGGAAACGACGCTGTTTATGGATTAACAGAGGGCGCTATTGATGCAGCCATCGCACAGCATGGCGAAGACAAAGCAGTAAGCTTCCCTGATACCGCTTACAGCCTTCCTTGCTACTATTCAGTAACAGGAACCAAGGTTACAACCTTAAAAGAGTTAAAAGAGGCTCTTGGCGTTGTAAAAACTCTTATGACAAGAGAGAAAAGACTGAACGACGCATTCATGTCCGGTATTGCTACCGCACTTTGCGCAGAGTTCATCGAAGTTCTGAAATATATCGACGGAGCAACACCATATGAGGAGCCATGCTATGGCCACCTTGCAGATGCTGTGATCCGTGAGCTTGGTGTACCGCTTGTAACAGGCGATATCCCTGGTGTAGCCGTTATCCTTGGAACAGCTCCATCTGTAGAAGAGGGTGTTGCACTTGTAAAGAGCTATCAGGCACAGGGTATCCTTGTAACACTGGTTGGCGGAATCATTGACCAGGTGAAGGAAGCTGGCATGAACACTGGAGCAAACGTACGTGTTATTCCTCTTGGAAAAGACGTTACAGCAGTTATCCACGTTGTATCTGTTGCACTTCGTGCAGCTCTGATCTTCGGTAACGTAACACCTGGAGATGCAGGTACACTTATGAAATATACAATGGACCGTGTTCCGGCATTCGTTAACGCATTCGGACCTCTGGATGACGTTGTAGTTGCTTGCGGAGCTGGCGCTATCGCACTTGGCTTCCCGGTAATCACAAACGAGACAGAGAACATCTTCCGTGTACCGAAGAGCCTTATCGTTCAGGAGGACGTAAGCAAATTCAACGCTACTTCCCTTGAGGCTCGTGACATCAAGATCAAGATCACAAACATCGATATCCCGGTTGCATTCGCATCTGCATTCGAGGGCGAGATCATCCGTCGTAAAGACATGCGTGTTGAGTTCGATGGTTCCCGTGTTGACTGTGCTGAGCTTGTACATACCTGTGACGCTTCTGAGATCGAGGATCACAAGATCACAGTTGTAGGACCGGAAGTTGACGAGATGGAAGACGGAAGCAAGAACAGCATTGCATACGTTGTTAAGGTTGCCGGTAAGAACATGCAGCCTGACTTTGAGCCTGTTATCGAGCGTAAATTCCACAACTACATCAACTGTATTGAGGGTGTATATCACACCGGTCAGAGAGATATGCAGCGTATCCGTATCAGCCATGCAGCATTTGATGCAGGATTCCGTATCAAACATATCGGTGAAGTTCTTTATACTCAGGTTAAGAACGAATTTGACGCAGTTGTTGACAAGTGTGAGGTTGTGATCTACACAGATCCTGCTGAGTGTACCAGAATCCGTCATGAAGTTGCAATTCCGACATTCGAGAAACGTGATGATCGTCTTGCAAACCTCACTGACGAGTCTGTTGATGTATATTACAGCTGTATCCTCTGCCAGGCATTCTCCCCGTCTCACGTTTGTGTTGTTACACCAGAGAGACTTGGACTTTGCGGTGCCGTTTCATGGCTGGATGCAAAAGCTACCAACGAGCTTGATCCGAACGGACCTTGCCAGGTGATCACCAAAGAGCGTCCGATCAATGAAGAGCTTGGTTCTTATGAAGACGTTGATGAAGCGGTTCAGAAGTTCTCCCAGGGTGCTCTGGAGCACGTTACCCTGTACTCCATCATGCAGGATCCTATGACTTCCTGCGGATGCTTCGAGTGTATCTGCGGTATCGAGCCATTCTCCAACGGTGTAGTTATTGCTAACCGTGAGTATGCAGGTATGACACCTCTCGGAATGACCTTCTCTGAGATGGCTTCCATGACAGGTGGTGGTGTTCAGACTCCTGGATTCATGGGACATGGTAAACACTTCATCGCTTCCAAGAAATTCATGAAGGCTGAGGGCGGTATCGAGCGTATCGTATGGATGCCGAAAGAATTAAAAGAGTTCATCGCAGAGAAATTAAATGCTACTGCAAAAGAACTTTACGGAATCGATAACTTTACAGATATGATCGGTGATGAGACTGTTGCTACAGATCCTGAGACTCTGGTAGGATTCCTTACAGAGAAGGGACATCCGGCACTTGGACTTGACCCGATGATGTAATTTATCCAGCAGCTCCTGCTGCAAAATGGAGATAATTTCCCTGGAGTCTGTCTCCTTTAGACAGGCTCCGGGATTCACTATTTCCGGCAGGAATACTGATTTATAGTTTCGCTGCGGAGGGCGAACAAGCAGATCATTTTGATTGCGGAATGAAATGATCTGTATCTGATAATTTATTTAGCAGCAAACCAATGGATAGAGGCGGAGCCTTACATGGTTTGTGATAGAAGATTAACAGAAAAGGAGATGCAGAAAATTGTTAATTAACAGAATTTTCAGCGGTAATGATGCAGTATACGGTCTAACAGAAAAAGCCGTAAACGATGCTGTACAGCAGCATGGTGCAGATAAGGCAGTGGGATTTCCACACACAGCATATTGTCTTCCATGCTATTATGCAGTAACCGGTGTGAAGATCAAAACACTTGGAGAACTGCAGGCAGCCCTTGGCGTCGTAAAATCTCTTATGACAAGAGAGCATGCTCTGGATGATGCTCTTATGTCAGGTGTAGCAACAGCCCTCTGTGCGGAATTTATTGAAGCACTGAAGTATCTTGATGGGGCAGAACCCTATCAGGAGCCTTGTTATGGCCATCTTGCAGATTCCATTATCCGTGAGCTTGGTGTACCGCTTGTAACAGGAGATATCCCTGGTGTAGCCGTTATCCTTGGCAGCGCACCGACTGCACAGGAAGGTGTTGACCTGATCAAGAGCTATCAGGCACAGGGTATCCTGGTAACATTAGTTGGCGGTATCATTGACCAGGCACAGGAGCTTGGTCTTAAGATGGGCTATAATTTACGAATTGTTCCTTTGGGAAAAGACGTAACATCTGTTATCCACGTTGTATCTGTTGCACTTCGTGCAGCACTGATCTTCGGCAATGTAACACCTGGCGATGCAGCAAGCCTTCTTACATACACCAAAGACAGGGTTCCGGCATTTGTAAATGCTTTCAAACCTGTTGATGATGTAGTTCTTGCAGCCGGTGCTGGTGCGATCAAGCTTGGTTTCCCGGTAATCTCCAATGAGGATGAGAACATTGTGGAAGTACCAGGAGCCCTGATCGCGTGTCCGAACGTTGCTGACTTTAATAAGGTTTCCCTTGAAGCAAGAGGAATCAAGATCAAGATCACAAAGGTGGATATTCCGGTAGCATTTGCGTCTGCCTTTGAAGGTGAGATCATTCGTCGTAAAGATATGCGTGTGGAATTTGACGGTTCCCGTGTGGACTGCGTAGAGCTTGTGCAGACTAAGGAAATGAACGAGGTCGAGGATCACAAGATTACTGTCGTAGGTCCGGAAGTCGATAGCTTCGAACTTGGAAGCAAGCACAGCCTTGCCTACGTGGTAGAAGTAGCTGGTAAGAAGATGCAGCCGGATTTTGAACCGGTTATCGAGCGTAAATTCCACAATTATATAAACTGCATTGAAGGTGTATATCACACAGGACAGAGGGATATGTTCCGTATCCGTATCAGCAATGATGCTTTTGCAGCAGGTTTCAGAGCAAAACACTTTGGTGAAGTTCTTTACACTCAGGTAAAGAATGAGTTCGAGGCTGTTGTAGATAAGTGTCAGGTAACTGTCTATACAGATCCGGATGAGTGTACCAGAATGCGTCATGAAGTAGCAATCCCTACTTTTGACAAACGTGATGCACGTCTGGAGACATTGACTGATGAATCTGTAGATGTTTATTACAGCTGTATCCTGTGTCAGGCATTTTCTCCGTCACATGTCTGCGTAGTAACACCGGAGAGACTTGGACTTTGTGGAGCCGTTTCATGGCTGGATGCAAAAGCAACCAATGAACTGGATCCAAACGGCCCATGTCAGATCATCACCAAGGAGCGCCCGATCGATGTAAATCTGGGCTCTTACGAGGATGTTGATGAAGCAGTAAAGAAATATTCCCAGGGTGCTCTGGAGCATGTTACTCTGTACTCCATCATGCAGGATCCTATGACCTCCTGCGGATGCTTCGAGTGTATTTGCGGTATTGAGCCATTTTCTAATGGTGTGGTTATCGCAAACCGTGAGTATGCAGGCATGACACCTCTTGGAATGACGTTCTCCGAGATGGCTTCCATGACCGGCGGCGGTGTTCAGACACCAGGCTTTATGGGACATGGAAAACACTTTATTTCATCCAAGAAATTCATGAAGGCAGAGGGCGGAATTGAGCGTATCGTATGGATGCCAAAGGAATTAAAAGAGACCGTGGCGGAGCGACTCAATAAGACTGCAAAAGAACTCTATGGCATTGACAACTTCACTGATATGATCGGTGATGAGACCGTTGCCACAGATCCGGAAGTTCTTGTTGCATTTTTAACAGAACATAACCATCCTGCATTGTCAATGGATCCGATGATGTAGTATAATGGTTCTGTATAATTTTTACAAATTTTTAAGGAGGCTTTAAGAAATGCCATTTAATCAGAAACCACAGAAGTTCAACGCAAAGATCAACACTGTTACGGTTGGAACTGGCGATAAAGCGGTTACTATTGGAGGAAATTCTACATTTCCTTTCTATACATTTGACGCACCAACCGAGAACAGCCCGAAAATCGGTGTAGAGATCACGGATATGGGACTTGATGACTTTGCACCTGGAATCAAAGCATATTATGAAGGATGCACCACCATGGCTGAGATCGCTCAGAAAGCAGCAGCTATGGAAGGTGGAGATTTCGTTGTACTCAACCTGGAAGGCGGAGATCCAAACGGAGTAAACAAATCTACAGAAGAACTTATTGCAATCGTAAAAGAGGTTGCAGATGCAATCGACTGTCCATTAGTAGTTGAAGGCTGCAAAAATGTGGAGAAGGATGCGGAACTTCTTCCGAAGGTTGCAGAGGCACTTCAGGGCAGAAACGTGATCGTGATGTCTGAGAAGGAAGAAAACTACAAGGCAATCGGTGCTGCAGCAGGACTTGCTTACAACCAGATCGTAGGCGCTGAGTCCGCTGATGATATCAACCTTGCAAAACAGTTGAACGTAGTAACAACACAGTTAGGTGTTGATGCGAAGAAGATCGTTATGAACGTAGGAACAGCTACCGTTGGTTATGGTTACGAGTATGTTGTTTCCACTATGGACCGTATCAAAGGTGCAGCATTATCCCAGAATGATAACATGCTGCAGATGCCTATTATTACACCAGTTTCTTCTGAGACATGGGGCGTAAAGGAATCAGTTGCAACTGAGGAAGATATGCCAGAATGGGGCTCAGAGGATGAGCGTGGTATCGACATGGAAGTTATGACAGCAGCAGCAGACCTGGCAGCAGGATCTGACGCAGTTATCTTAAGACATCCAGAGTCTGTAAAGACCATCGCTAAGATGATCAAAGCACTTGTGTAATATTTTTAGGAGGGAAAAATTGATATGGCACTGAATGGTATTCAGATTTTTAAATTAACACCAAAGAAAAACTGTAAGGAATGTGGATGCCCGACATGTATGGCTTTCTCCATGAAAGTTGCACAGGGCGCTTTAAAGATTGAGCAGTGTCCACATATGTCTGAGGAAGCATTAGCATCTCTTTCCGAGGCAACTGCTCCGCCAATGAAGACGATCAAGATTGGTACTGGCGATGAGGAGCTTACCCTTGGTGGTGAGACCGTTCTTTTCAGACATGAGAAGACCTTTGTAAACAAGACAAGATATGCAGTAGAGCTTTGCACATGCATGGATGACGCTACTGTAGATGCAAAACTGGCTGAGATCCCGAAGGTTGATTATGACCGTATCGGTGAGAGAATGTACGCAGAGATCGTTTACGTAAACTGCGATGCAGAAGCAACAGCTGACAAATATGTAGCACTTGTACAGAAAGCAGCAGCTCTTGGACGTACCCTGATCCTTGGATGTTCTGATCCGGAGATCGCAAAAGCAGCCCTTGAGGTTTGCAAAGACAGCAAGCCGGTATTAAACGGAGCAAATGCTTCTAACTATGAGGCTATGAACGCAGTTGCAACAGCAGCTGGTGTTGTTCTTGGTGTATCTGGCAAAGATCTTAACGAGTTATATGATACTACAGCAGCAATCGAGAAACTTGGAAACAAGAATCTGGTACTTGATGTAACAGGCGCTGACATCAAAGAGACCTTCGGCAATGCCGTACAGGTACGTCGTGCAGCTCTGAAGGATCAGGACAGAACATTCGGTTATCCATCCATCGTAAACCTTGCAAAGATCGCTGGTGGTGACTATCACCTTCAGGCAGGTCTGGCAGCTATGTTTACAATGAAATACGGTTCCATCGTTGTTATGGAGCGTATGACATATGCAGAGGCACTTCCGTTATATGGTCTGCGTCAGAACGTATTTACTGACCCGCAGAAGCCAATGCGTGTAGAGCCAGGTATCTACCCGATGAACGGTGGAGATGAGAATTCTCTTGTTGTTACAACTGTTGACTTCGCTCTTACATATTTCCTTGTATCTGGAGAGCTGGAGCGTTCCGGTGTTCCGCTTAATCTTGTTATCAACGATGCCGGCGGTTTATCCGTACTGACATCCTGGGCAGCAGGAAAATTCTCCGGAAACAGTATTTCTACATTCTTCAAAGAGAAAGTAGAGCCAAATGTTAAGAGCAGACGTCTGGTAATCCCAGGTAAGGTTGCAGTCCTGAAGGGTGATCTGGAAGCAAAACTTCCAGGATGGGAAATCATCGTTGGACCAAGAGAAGCTGTACAGCTTGTGAAGTTCTTAAAGGATCTTGAAGGCTGATTTAAGCCTTTAAGACCCTAAAAGGGTATGCCGCTTATGGGCGGCACCACTATAAATGTAAAGGAGAACATTTGACATGGCAAAATTTGTTACAATTGGAGAGAGACTTTCAACAACAGCACCTTCTGTAAACAAAGCATTTACAGAGAGAGATCCTGAGCCGATCTTAAAGAGAGCAAAACAGCAGCTTGATGCTGGTGCTGTTTATCTTGATGTAAACATCGGACCAGCTGAGAACGATGGAGAAGACCTGATGAAATGGGCTGTTAAGCTTCTTCAGGAGAACTTCGACAACGTTCCGCTGTCTCTGGATACATCCAACAAAAAAGCAATTGAGGCTGGTATTTCCGTATACAACCGTTCCAAAGGAAAACCAATCGTAAACTCTGCTGATGCAGCTGGAAGAATTGAGAACATCGACCTTGCAGCAGCTAACGATGCAATCGTTATCGCTCTTTGCAACGGTGAAGGTATTGCAAAAGACAACGACGAGCGTATGATGTACTGCCAGATGCTTCTTGAAAGAGGTATGGAGCATGGTATGGACGCAAGTGATCTGTGGTTTGACCCGCTGTTCCTGGTTGTTAAAGGAATGCAGGACAAACAGATGGAAGTACTTGAGGCTATTAAAATGTTCTCCGATATGGGACTGAACTCTACAGGTGGTCTGTCCAACAACAGTAACGGTATGCCGAAGAACATCCGTCCAATCATGGATTCCGCATTAGTTGCTATGGCTATGATGCAGGGCCTTACATCCGCAATTGTTAACCCTAACGACCTTCGTCTTATGGAAACAATCAAATCCTGCGATGTATTCAAGGGCAACACCCTGTATGCTGATTCCTATCTTGAACTGTAATTATTTGTAATTCGTTTCTAAATAGGGACGTAAGATACAAAAGGGGCTGGGGCTTTGGCCTCAGTCCCTTTTTCTAACGGATAAGAATAATAATGATGTCTGTTTTGGCAGATATATGACCATATGAGAAAGGTGAGTGCCGGATGTTTAAGGTTACATTTTCTTTTGAAGATGGCAGTGTGGTAGAACATTTTGCCA
Source organism: Ruminococcus sp. RTP21484sp1_RTP21281st1_A8_RTP21281_210402 (assembly GCF_040914025.1). Lineage (NCBI taxonomy): Bacteria > Bacillati > Bacillota > Clostridia > Eubacteriales > Oscillospiraceae > Ruminococcus > Ruminococcus sp. RTP21484sp1_RTP21281st1_A8_RTP21281_210402. Next base: position 17,560 of record NZ_JBCPGE010000005.1, on the reverse strand, counting down.
ATGCGGGGGACAATTTACTTGAATTAGCCAGAGAGGCCAATGTGGCCATCGACGCGCCGTGCTCCGGAAATGCTTCCTGCGGAAAGTGCCGGGTACAGTTAAAAAAAGGAGAACTGGACAGCAAGAAAACCTTACATATCAGTGAGGAAGAATATCAGGAGGGATGGCGTCTTGCCTGCACCAGCAAGATCTGTGCAGATGTGACCGTACTGGTACCTGATATTGCGTCTGCTTACAAGAGCAGAATGAAGGTTGCAGATCTCAGCTCCAAAGAGGAAATTGCCATTTTCGAGAATTCCAAAAGAGACGTAGAAATGACCGGTATTGAGCTCAGAAACAGTCTGGATGTAATTGAACTTGATATGAATGAGCCAAGTCTTGATGACACCATGCCGGATAATGAGCGCCTTACAAGAGCTTTAAAGAAATACATGAATCTGAAACAGGTAAGGATCCCTTACGCTGTATTAAGAAAATTGCCGGATGTCCTCCGGGAAAATCATTTCAAAGTAAAATGTGTAGTTCGTACTGCTCCTAATGATCTTTTTGTATACGATATTTTCGGAAAAGATGAAGAAGTGGTAGTGGGCGGACTTGCAGTGGATATTGGTACCACAACTGTTTCTGCAGTCCTGATCAACATGGAGACCGGAGAGATTCTTGCCAAGGCTTCCTCTGGAAACGGACAGATCCGTTTCGGAGCAGATGTTATCAACCGTATCATCGAACAGCAGAAGCCAGGCGGTAAGAAGAAACTGCAGGATGCAGTCATTAAAGAGACAATCAATCCAATGATCGCACAGATGTGTAAAAGTGCAGGCATTCCAGCCAGCCATATTTACAGAATGTCTGTGGGAGCAAATACAACGATGAATCATCTGTTTGCCGGGATCAACGCGGATCCGGTCCGTATGGAGCCGTATATTCCAGCATTCTTCAAAACCAATTCCCTTTTTGCTTCTGATGTGGGAATTGCTATCAATAAAGATGCGCATATTATCATTGCGCCAAATATCGGAAGCTATGTAGGCGGTGATATCACTGCCGGAACTTTAGTAAGCATGATCTGGAACAGACCAGAGTTTTCTTTATTTATCGATCTTGGAACTAACGGTGAGCTGGTATTTGGCAACTCTGATTTTATGATGAGCTGTGCATGTTCCGCTGGTCCGGCTTTTGAGGGTGGTGATATCAGCTGTGGTATGCGTGCAACTGATGGAGCTATTGAAGCTTGTACCATTGATAAGGAGACTATGGAACCAACTTATAAAGTAGTTGGAGAACCGGGAACCAAGCCGGTTGGACTTTGTGGTTCCGGAATCATTGATGTGATCAGCGAGCTTTTTATGTGCGGAATCATCAACCCTAAGGGTAAATTTGTCCGTGAGGGGGAGAGAATCCGTCACGATAAATACGGAATGGGAAGCTATGTGATCGCATTTGAAAAGGATGCAGGCTCTGTGAAGGATATTGAGATCACAGAGGTTGATATTGACAACTTTATCCGTGCCAAAGGTGCTATTTTCTCAGCTATCAGAACTATGATAAACAGTCTTGATTTTGACGTGAGCATGATCGATGATGTATACGTTGCCGGTGGTATTGGAAGCGGAATCAATATGAGAAATGCTGTAAACATCGGAATGTTCCCGGATATCCCTCTGGAGAAATTCCATTATATCGGCAACTCTTCCCTGACGGGTTCCTATCTGATGCTTCTTTCTACAGAGGCCGAGAAGAAGACCTATGAGCTTGCTGCAAACATGACATATATGGAGCTTTCTACAGTGCCAACTTATATGGACGAATTTGTAGGAGCGTGCTTTATTCCTCATACAGATACGGGAATGTTCCCTGATGTAATGAATGATTTACAGAACAGGAAGTAATTAATAAAATGCCATTTACAATTGATGACTTAAATTATGATAAAGACAGCAAGGAGAGAATGCCATGGGAGCATTATCTTGAGCTGTATGCAAAAGCTGACCCGAAGGAGATCGCATCCAGACTTTCCATTCCATATGATGAAGAGGCTAAGGAATTTACTCTGACTTTCCTGGGCTCTGAATATAAGATCACATATCCGGATTTCCAGGTAAAACATGTGGCAGATGAGAAGAAATGTTATCCTCTGGAGGATATGATCTACGCAAAGATTCTTACCATTCGTTTTCTGTTAAATGGTTCCGCCTCTGTGGGGACTGGCAGGTTTAAAACTTACCGGGAAATGCCATGGGGAGAAGTGTACCTGAGACAGTTTGACGGACGTTGTATCAAAAGGCTTGCATTTACCTATGGAAACAGACTGGATGATTTCCGGCTTGTAATGGATCATATGAAATGCACTCCGGTGAAATTCGGAGATGTGGCTTATGAGCTTTCCATTTATCCGGGATATCAGATCCAGATGATCCTGTGGGAGGGGGACGATGAGTTCCCGCCGTCTTCCCAGATCCTGTTTTCCGACAATTTCCCGGTATCCTTTGCTGCGGAAGATATGGCGGTTATGGGAGATGTGATCATTGGCTCTTTGAAGGCTTTTCTGAAAGCAGCGAAAGAGCAGTAAGGTTATTGTAAAACAGATTCTGCGTGAAAGTTAACCGAGATTTAAAGTTTTCTAAATGCATGAGCTGTATATTTTTTGATTAAAGCGGACTGGAGTGCGGGTGTTTGAGCCTGCACCAGGATCCGTTTTGATAAATCCAAATTAAGCGGAGGCGTCATGCTGTAACAGCGGTGACGTAAAAAGGAGGTAAGTTACAATGGGATACAAGAGTGACATTGAAATCGCACAGGAATGCGAAATGCTGCCGATTACCCAGATTGCAGAGAAAGCTGGTATTGATGACAAATACCTGGAGCAGTATGGAAAGTATAAGGCAAAAATCGACTACAATCTCTTAAAAGAGAGCGACAAGAAAGACGGAAAACTGATCCTTGTAACAGCAATCAACCCGACCCCGGCTGGTGAGGGAAAAACAACTACAACTGTAGGACTTGCTGATGGAATGCAGAGACTTGGAAAGAGCGCAATGGTTGCACTTCGTGAGCCATCTCTTGGACCGGTATTCGGTGTTAAGGGCGGCGCTGCAGGCGGCGGATACGCACAGGTTGTTCCAATGGAGGATATCAACCTTCATTTCACAGGTGACTTCCATGCAATCGGAGCTGCAAACAACCTTCTTGCAGCAATGATCGACAACCACATTTTCCAGGGCAATGCACTGAACATTGACCCACGTAAGATCACATGGAAGAGATGCGTGGACATGAACGACCGTCAGCTTCGTAACGTGATCGATGGTCTTGGAGGAAGAACAAACGGTATGCCTCGTGAAGACGGTTATGACATCACAGTTGCTTCCGAGATCATGGCAGTTCTCTGTCTTGCAAGCGACATCACAGACCTGAAGAATAGACTTTCCAAGATGATCATTGGTTATACATATGGCAAAGTATCTGAGCAGAAACCGGTAACAGCTGGTGATCTTCACGCAGAAGGTGCTATGACAGCTCTTCTGAAAGACGCTCTGAAACCAAACCTGGTTCAGACTCTGGAGCATGTACCTGCAATCGTTCACGGTGGACCATTTGCAAACATCGCTCATGGATGTAACTCTGTAACAGCTACTAAGATGGCTATGAAGCTGGCTGATTATGCCATCACAGAGGCTGGATTCGGTGCTGACCTTGGTGCAGAGAAATTCCTTGACATCAAATGCCGTATGGCAGGTCTTCATCCAAATGCAGTTGTGATCGTTGCTACTGTACGTGCCCTTAAATACAACGGCGGTGTTGCAAAAGCAGACCTTAACAATGAGAACCTTGAGGCTCTTGAGAAAGGTATCCCGAACCTTTTAAGACATGTAAACACGATCAAAAATGTTTACAAACTTCCATGTGTTGTTGCAATCAACGCATTCCCGACCGATACCAAGGCAGAGCTTGATCTTGTTGAAGCAAAATGTAAAGAGCTTGGTGTTAACGTTGCACTTTCCGAAGTATGGGCAAAAGGCGGTGAAGGCGGCCTGAAGCTTGCTGAGGAAGTAATCCGTCTCTGCGAAGAGCCAAATGACTTCTCTTATTCCTATGAGCTTGACGGTTCTATAGAGGATAAGCTGAACCAGATCGTTCAGAAAGTATACGGCGGAAAGAAAGTTGTTCTCACAGCAAACGCTCAGAAACAGGCAAAACAGTTAGAAGCTCTTGGCTTTGGCAACTGCCCGATCTGTGTTGCAAAGACTCAGTACAGCTTAACAGATGACCAGACAAAACTCGGTGCACCGACAGATTTCGAGATCACAGTTCGTAACCTGAAGGTTTCCGCAGGTGCTGGATTTGTTGTTGCACTGACTGGTGAGATCATGACCATGCCAGGTCTTCCGAAAGTTCCGGCAGCTGAGAGAATCGACGTTGACGAGACTGGTAAGATCACAGGTCTGTTCTAATCAAAGAAAAAAGAAACATCAGGCGGATATACCTGTCCGCCTGGCGTTATAAAAAGGTCATGGCTTACATGATGACTAAGAACAATAAGGAGACAACGAAATGGGATTTTCAACAAGTACATGTACAGAATTTGTAGAAGTTCTTGCTTCTAAAGCCCCGGTTCCAGGCGGCGGCGGAGCATCTGCACTGGTAGGTGCTGTGGGAACTGCACTTGGAAACATGGTAGGAAGCCTTACTGTTGGTAAGAAGAAATATGCTGATGTTGAGGAAGAAATGTGGGAGCTGAAAGGTAAATGCGACCAGCTTCAGAAAGATTTCCTTCGTCTGATCGAGTGTGACGCCGAAGTATTCGAGCCACTTTCCAAAGCATATGGAATGCCGAAAGAAACAGAAGAAGAGAAAGCTGAAAAAGCAAGAGTTATGGCAATCGTATTAAAAGATGCCTGCTCTGTTCCTATGGAAATCATGGAGAAATGCTGTGAGGCACTTGACCTGATCAAGGAATTTGCTGCAAAAGGCTCCAAGCTTGCCATCAGTGACGCTGGTGTAGCTGCAACCTTCTGCAAAGCTGCATTAAAAGGTGCAAGCCTGAACGTTTATATCAACACAAAGTCCATGGCAGACAGAGAGTATGCAGAAGAATTAAATGCAAAGGCTGATGCAATGCTTGAAAAATACTGCAAGCTTGCAGACGAGACATTTGACAGCGTACTTGGAAGACTGAAATAAAGATAAAAAAAGAAAAGAACTGGCAGGAGCAAAATCCTGCAAGTCCTTTTGGCGGTCTCAAAATGCTGTATTACCATGAAACTGGTATGAGCATGACTGGATTTATCATAATATAAGGAGATTACTAAAAAATGGCAAAACAGTTATTAGGTAAAGAAGTAACTGCTGCATTAAACGAGCGTATCAAAGGAAATGTGGCAGCTCTTCAGGAAAAAGGCGTTAACCCCACACTTTGCATTATCCGTGTAGGAGAGAATCCAAGTGATATTTCCTATGAGAAGGGTGCAACAAAGCGTTGTGAGACATTAGGCGTTGCATGTGAGAAAATTCTTCTTCCGGAGGATGTTGCTCAGGAAGAACTTCTTACAGTTATTGATAAGGTAAACAAAGACGATCATATCCATGGTGTACTTCTGTTCCGTCCGCTTCCGAAACATCTGGATCAGGCTGTGATCGAGAATGCACTTGCTCCTGAGAAAGATGTTGACTGTATGACAGACCTTTCCATGTCTGGTGTTTTTACAGGCAAGAAGATCGGTTTCCCGCCATGTACACCACAGGCATGTATGGAAATCCTTGATCATTACGGAATCGACTGCACAGGTAAGAAGGCAGTAGTAATCGGAAGAAGCCTTGTTGTAGGTAAACCGGCAGCTATGATGCTTGTTAAGAAAAACGCAACTGTAACCATCTGCCACACAAGAACAGTGGATATGCCGTCTGTGGCACGCGAAGCGGATATTATTATCGTAGCAGCAGGCCGTGCTGGCGTTGTTGGCGCTGATTATGTAAAAGCAGGACAGGTGGTTATTGATGTAGGAATCAACGTAAATGCAGAAGGAAAGCTTTGCGGAGACGTTGACTACGCAGCAGTAGAGCCAATCGTAGATGCTATTACACCAGTTCCAGGCGGAGTTGGAAGCGTTACAACATCTGTCCTGGTTGGACATGTTGTAGAGGCTGCTATGCGCAAAGTGAACGCTTAATAGTTAATTGGTTTAGAGTTAATAGAACGATGTACCTGAAGTACATCATGTGTACAAGCGGAAGAAAAACTCTTCAGGGTAAAAACTGGAGAGTTTTTTTGTTGCAGAAAATTTTATTGAAATCCTTATTGCAGCAAAAGTTTGTTTTGCTATTACAAAAAATTTGCTTTTCTCAGTAAGATATTGTACTATAGAGGGTACAGATATATGGAGGTAACTCACTATGGGAAAAGTGATGGCAGTGAACATCAGTGTTAAAAGAGGAACTCAGAAGGTCAATGTGCACACTGTAAAACTGATTGAAAATTATGGACTGGAGAATGACGCCCACGCAGGAAACTGGCACCGTCAGGTCAGCCTTCTGTCTTATGAAAAAATAGAAGAATTTAAGGCAAAAGGCGCACCGGTAAAGGATGGTGCTTTCGGGGAAAATCTGATCGTACAGGGATTTGACTTTAAGACCCTTCCAGTAGGAACCCGTCTGAAATGCAACGATGTGATTCTTGAAATCACGCAGATTGGAAAGCAGTGTCACAACGGTTGCGAGATTTTCAAGATCATGGGAGATTGCATTATGCCCCGCGAAGGTGTTTTTGCCAGAGTAATCAAAGGCGGTGTGATCTCTGAGGGAGATGAAATGGTTTATGCTTGACAGATACGGAAGAAATATTGATTATCTGCGGATATCTTTGACAGACAGGTGCAATCTCCGCTGTATCTACTGTATGCCGGAAGAGGGAATCCGTCAGATTCCAAGGACAGAACTTCTTGATACAGATGAAATCGTGAGAATCTGTAAGGCGGCCAGTGAACTTGGGATTTCCAGAATCAAACTGACAGGAGGAGAGCCTCTTGTCCGCAGAATCTGCACCCCATTAGTAAAAGAGCTGAAAGCCATTCCCGGGATCTGCCAGGTTACACTGACCACCAACGGAATCCTTTTGGGAGAACAGCTTCCGGGCCTGATGGAGGCCGGTCTGGATGCCGTAAACATCAGTCTGGATACTTTAGAAGAAACCACATTTCGCAAAATCACCCGCAGGGACGATTTTCACCAGGTTTTAAAGGGACTTAGGGCAGCACTTTCCTACCCTTCCCTGAAAGTGAAATTGAACTGTGTCCCCACTTTTCAGTCGGACGAGGAACTTTTACAGGTGGCAGCTCTTGCAAGGGAGAATCCTCTTCATGTGCGTTTCATTGAAATGATGCCAATTGGTCTGGGCAAGGAGTTTGCAGCCAGGGGAGAGGAACAGATAAAGTCTGTTCTGGAAAAGGAATATGGGTCAATGACACCAACGGAAGAAAAGCTTGGAAATGGTCCCTGTCATTATTATACCCTGGAGGAGTTTACAGGCAGGATCGGATTTATCAGTGCCCTGTCCCACAAATTCTGTGACAGCTGCAACCGTGTAAGGCTTACTTCTACCGGATTTCTGAAAGGCTGCCTGCAATTTGAGGACGGAGCAGATCTGAAGGTTTTGCTTCGAAGTGGTTGTTCTGATGGGATGCTTAAAGAAACGATAGAAAAAGTCATTTATGAAAAGCCTGTAGGCCACAATTTTCAGGAACATAAGAAGGGAAACGAAGAATCCCACATCATGGCTCAAATCGGTGGATGATTTTGAAAAATAAAAGAAAACACAATTTAGAAAAGTCGGATTTGCTGTTGTATCATTTGTACAACTTAAGCAATCCGGCTTTTTGTATATTTCAATATAATTCCAGATACAAAATTGTGCAAAAATATTGTTAATAAATAAACTTATTCATATTTGCTTGCCAAAATGAACAAAAAAATATATAATTTCATTACAAAAATAGTCATGTCTGTTAAAAAATACGCAAAGCCGGAAGCTTTGGAGGACGGGGACAAAAGACCTGGAGGCATCTGGCAAGTAAGGAGGTTAACAAAATGGTAGATCAGTCATATTACAAGAAAGCAGATGAGATTATTGAGCATTATGAGCGGTGTGCTGCCTCATTAATCCCCATCATGCAGGATATCCAGGCGGAATATCGGTACCTGCCTGCAGAACTTCTGACCTACGTAGCCGGACAGATCGGCGTTACTGAAGCGAAGGCCTTCAGTGTTGCAACCTTTTATGAGAACTTTTCTTTTGAACCTAAAGGAAAATACATTATCAAGGTATGCGATGGCACAGCTTGTCATGTAAGAAAGTCAATCCCGGTTAAAGAAGCATTCATGAAAGAACTGGGATTAAGCAATAAGAAGCATACCACAGATGACATGATGTTCACTGTGGAGACTGTATCCTGTCTTGGTGCCTGCGGGCTTGCTCCCACCTGTATGGTGAATGAAGAAGTGCATGCCAAGATGACACCGGAGAAGGTAGTAGAGCTTATTAACAGATTGAGAGGTGAGAACGGATGAGGATTAACAGTAAAGAAGAGCTGCAAAGCAAAAAAGCTGAGATCGAACAGAATATCCAGAGCTTCACATGCCGTGTTCTTGTCTGTTCCGGTACCGGATGTATGGCTTCCGGTGCTCAGAAAATCTATGATGAGATGGTAAGACTCTGTGAAGGTATTGATGGTGTAGAGATTGAAATGCAGAAAGATATCCCTCACGTAGGCGTTATCAAGACTGGCTGCCAGGGTCTTTGCGAGCTGGGACCTCTTGTAAGGATTGAACCATACGGATATCAGTATGTACATGTTCAGGAGGAGGACTGCCTGGAGATCGTGGAGCGAACTGTACGCCTTGGACATCCTGTAGATCGTCTGTTTTACCGCCATGGAGATGAAATCTGTCCGAAGCCTGAGGATATCCCGTTCCTTAACCGTCAGACCAGGATCGTTCTTGAAAACTGTGGTAAGATTGACGCGGAATCCATTGACGAATATATTGCAGCAGGCGGTTTTTCTGCTCTTGCCAAGGCAGTTACAGAGATGACTCCCCAGGATGTAATTGATGAAGTTACCAGATCTGGTCTTCGTGGACGCGGAGGCGCCGGCTTCCCGGCAGGTAAGAAGTGGTCACAGGTAGCCAGACAGGCTGAGAAAACCCGATATGTAGTATGTAACGGTGATGAGGGTGACCCGGGAGCATTTATGGATGGTTCCGTTATGGAAGGCGATCCGTATAAGATGATCGAGGGCATGATCATTGCCGCTTACGCAGTTGGCGCTGAGAACGGATACATATATGTTCGTGCAGAGTATCCTCTTTCCGTAGCCAGACTTCGTCTTGCTATTTCCCAGGCTGAGAAATATGGTCTCCTTGGAAATCATATCCTTGGCAGCGGTGTGAATTTCCATCTGCATATTAATCGTGGTGCAGGAGCTTTCGTATGTGGTGAAGGTTCTGCCCTTACCTCTTCCATTGAGGGAAACAGAGGTATGCCTCGTGTAAAACCACCTCGTACTGTTGAGAAAGGTCTGTGGGGCAAGCCAACTGTATTAAATAACGTTGAGACTTACGCAAATGTTCCGAAGATTATCATACAGGGTGCTGACTGGTTCCATACCATCGGAACAGAGGGAAGCCCGGGAACCAAGACCTTCTCACTGACCGGAGCAATTGAGAATACAGGTCTTATTGAAGTTCCAATGGGAACAACACTTCGTGAGATTATTTATGATATTGGCGGCGGTCTGAAGAGCGGTGCTGCATTTAAAGGCGTTCAGATTGGCGGACCATCTGGCGGATGTCTTGTAGAAGACCAGCTGGATGCTCCTCTTGATTTTGATTCTGTAAAGAAGCTTGATGCTATTATGGGATCAGGCGGTCTTGTTGTCATGGATGAGAATACCTGTATGGTAGAAGTTGCCCGTTTCTTCATGAGCTTTACCCAGCGGGAGAGCTGTGGAAAATGCGTTCCATGCCGTGAGGGTACCAAGCGTATGCTGGAGATCCTGGAGAAGATTGTAGCAGGCAATGGGGAGATGTCTGATCTTGACGAGCTGGAAGAGCTTGCCAAAATGGTTCAGAGCATGGCTCTTTGCGGACTTGGAAAGAGTGCACCTCTTCCTGTCCTCAGTACCATGAAGCGTTTTCGCGAGGAATACGAAGAGCATATCCGGGACAAGAAGTGCCGGGCAAAGGTCTGCACAGCACTCCGTCAGTTCCACATTAATCCGGAATTCTGTATCGGCTGCGGAAAATGTGCCAAGAACTGTCCTGCCGGGGCAATTTCCGGCAAGATTAAATCACCTTATCATATTAATAATGATGTATGCATCAAGTGCGGCAGCTGTAAGGATAACTGTAACTTTGATGCAATATATGTGGAAATGTAGGGAGGACAGATTATGGGTACAATGACGATTGACGGCAGAAAAGTCGAATTTACAGATGAAAAAAATGTCCTGACCGTAATCCGCAAGGCAGGCATTAATATTCCTACACTTTGTTATCACTCAGAGGTTTCCACTTTTGGAGCCTGTCGTCTGTGCACAGTAGAGGAT